>JAFUWM010000291.1 GCA_017483425.1 Lachnospiraceae bacterium
GGAAGAAGCCGGATTTTGAATTACACAAGTGTATTTGACACTTATCGCATCCGTGTAATAAAATAGTAAGGCTTTTCAGGCCATATAATAACGAGGTGTGGCTCAGTTTGGCTAGAGCACCTGCTTTGGGAGCAGGGGGCCGCAGGTTCGAATCCTGTCACCTCGATTTGAAATTCGTGGTGTTAACAGTAACGCTTTTTATATTGCTTCAAAGTTTGTGTCGTAACACCATTCGTCAAACCACAGGGTTACGGATTTCCTGTTGTTTTGAAGAAAATTATCCCAAAGGGTAAAGTCGTAGAGTTCCCATTCAGCAACTTTAAGTTCCCATTTTATACCGTCGGAGGCTTTTTCATCTGAATATATGGTATAGCAGCAATTATGCACACAATCTAATTGTGCCAATAAATCTTCTTTCAAGGCTTTACCTTTTTTCCATTTATCATAAATACTTAAGCTTGCATCAACTTCGCCCCATACGTCCAAAAGCTGTCTATGAAGGCTGTTTTGTTGTCGTCCCTTTATGATCACGGGATCAATCTGTGGGATCTGGGCTTCCGTATTAATAAAATCTTCCATACTGACCGGAGAAAAATCCATCATAATTCTATCCACTCCAATAAAACTGTATTTATATACAAACCACATTTTATACTATAAGGAAATGGTATTCAAGTATGTGAGATTGCAAGATCGTGTAAACACGTGGTTTGTGATAGATTTGTTTTGTGATATACTACATAAATCGTCTTTGTTTTTAGAAAGGATTCATCAAAATGAAGGATAGGTATGATGTGCTCATAGTCGGCGGCGGCGCCGGAGGAATATTTGCGGCATATGAGTTCGTAAAGCTTGATTCAAGACTCTCTATAGGCCTCATAGAAAAGGGCAAGCCGCTCGATAAGAGAAAATGCCCTATCGACGGGGATAAGATCAAATCCTGCATACACTGCAAAAGCTGCTCCATAATGGAAGGAATAGGCGGCGCCGGAGCATTCTCCGACGGGAAATACAATATTACCAATAACTTCGGCGGCGATATGGCAAAGTATGTCGGAGACAAAAAAGCCATAGAGCTCATGAACTATGTGGACGAGATAAATATGTCCATGGGCGGCGAAGGCTCAAAGAGATACAATACCGTGGATTCCCAGATAAAGAGAGAAGCCCTGCAGTACGACCTTCATCTGCTTGATGCTGAAGTCAGGCATCTGGGTACGGACAAAAACTATGTCATCCTCTCAAATATCGTAGAGGCTGTAAAGGACAGGATAGATATGATCGCTGATACGGCGGTTGATAATATCTCGCAGAATAATGACGGCACATGGGAAGTAATAACGGAAAAGGGCGCGACAAAGGCGCAGTATCTGATACTTGCCACGGGGAGGAGCGGCTCGGCCTGGACTTCAAAGGTCTGCGAAGGACTGGGGATTACCGCGAAAAATAACAGAGTCGATATCGGCATCCGGTTCGAGTGTCCTGCGTTTATATGGGACAGGATCACGGATCAGGTTTATGAGAGCAAGATCATGTACAGGAGCGGCGCTACGGGCTGTACCTGCAGAACTTTCTGCATGAATCCCAAGGGAGCCGTCGTCACGGAGAATACAAACGGTGTCATGACCGTGAATGGCCACAGCTATGAGGATCCATCGAAACACACTGAAAACACGAATTTCGCTCTTCTTGTGACGCACCATTTCACAGAGCCCTTTAAGGACAGCAACGCGTATGGCGAGTATATAGCAAGGCTCACTAATATGCTGGCTGGCGGCGTGATGGTCCAGAGATTCGGCGATCTGGTTGCAAATAAACGAACCAATTCCAAACGGTTATCGGAATCCTTCGTGAGACCCACCCTGTCTGCCGAGCCCGGCAATCTGGCGCTTGCGATCCCCAAGCTCACGCTGGATACGATCATTGAGATGATATACGCGTTAAACAAACTGGTACCGGGTACCGCGAACTACGATAATCTTCTCTACGGCACAGAGGTTAAATTCTATAACTCATGCATAGACGTGGATAAGGAGTTTCAGACTAAATACAAAGGCTTATATGTGATCGGGGACGCTTCCGGCACGACACATTCTCTGAGCCAGGCTTCCTCAGAGGGAGTATACGTCGCGAGAGTAATAAATGGTAAAGTGTAAGAAAATATGAAAAAGTCTTGACATAAAGATTATGTAGAGGTATTATACATTTTGTCGGTTAGCACTCGCGCTAATTGAGTGCTAACAAAAACAGAAAACAAATTATTTATTATATAAGGAGGCGAATCAATATGAAACTGAAGCCATTAGGTGATCGAGTAGTGCTTAGAGCCATTGAGGCTGAGGAGACGACTGCATCCGGTATAGTTATACCCGGCAAGGAGAAAGAAAAGCCCCAGCAGGCAGAGATTCTTGAGGTAGGCCCCGGCGGAGTTGTTGACGGTAAGGAAGTCAAGATGACGGTCAAAAAGGGTCAGAAGGTCATCTACAGCAAGTATTCAGGCACAGAGGTTGAGCTCTCAAAGGACGATAAGGTTATAATCGTTCGCCAGAGTGATATCCTTGCAGTTATAGAGAAATAATCCGGAGGTGAGATAAAATGGCAAAAGAGATCAAATACGGTGCTGAGGCTCGTGCAGCGCTTGCAAGCGGCGTAGACCAGCTTGCTAATACCGTCCGTGTAACACTCGGACCCAAGGGAAGGAATGTAGTTCTTGACAAGAGCTATGGTACACCCACGATCACAAACGACGGCGTGACTATCGCCAAGGAGATAGAGCTTGAGGACGGCTTTGAGAACATGGGCGCCCAGCTTGTAAAGGAAGTTGCAACCAAGACAAATGATGTAGCTGGTGACGGTACGACAACCGCTACTGTTCTTGCTCAGGCAATGATCCATGAAGGAATGAAGAACCTCGAGGCAGGCGCAAATCCCATAATCCTTCGCAACGGCATGAAGAAAGCTACAGATGCCGCAGTTGAGGCCATTAAAAAGATGTCTTCAAAGGTATCCTCAAAGGATCATATCGCCAAGGTCGCGGCTATCTCGGCAGGCAACGACGAGGTAGGCCAGATGGTAGCTGACGCTATGGACAAGGTTTCAAAGGACGGCGTCATCACTATCGAGGAATCAAAGACAATGCACACAGAGCTTGATGTTGTCGAGGGTATGGAGTTTGACCGCGGCTATGTATCAGCTTATATGTGTACCGATATGGATAAGATGGAAGCAAATCTTGAGAATCCTTACATCCTTATCTATGACAAGAAGATCTCAAATGTACAGGACATCCTTCCGCTCCTTGAGCAGATCGTAAAGCAGGGCGCAGCTCTCCTTATAATCGCTGAGGATGTTGACGGCGAGGCTCTTACAACCCTCATTGTTAATAAGCTCCGTGGTACTTTCAACGTAGTAGCTGTAAAGGCTCCCGGATATGGCGACAGGAGAAAGGAAATGCTTCAGGATATAGCAATCCTTACAGGCGGACAGGTTATTTCTTCAGAGCTTGGTCTTGAGCTTAAGGATGCTACGATTGATATGCTCGGCAAGGCAAAGAGCGTAAAGATCAAGAAAGAGTCAACCGTTATCGTAGACGGCGCGGGCAAGAAGAAGGATATAGACGCAAGGACGAATCAGATCAAGGCTCAGCTTGATACCACGACTTCTTCATTTGATAAAGAGAAGCTTCAGGAGAGGCTCGCAAAGCTCGCAGGCGGGGTAGCAGTTATCCGTGTCGGCGCAGCGACAGAGACAGAGATGAAGGAAGCCAAGTACAGGATGGAGGATGCTCTTGCAGCTACAAAGGCGGCTGTAGAGGAAGGCAACATAGCAGGTGGCGGAAGCGCTTACATCCACGCCCAGAAGGCAGTCAAGAAAGTTGCCGTTACTCTGGAGGGCGACGAGAAGACAGGCGCAAA
>JAFUWM010000292.1 GCA_017483425.1 Lachnospiraceae bacterium
AATTACCAGTTTACCGTGAGCGGAACCACGCTCTTAAGATTCCTTGCGGACTGCTACGGACATACAAGGACGGACGAGCTCAAGATAAAGGAGCGGAACGCGACACCTGATGACGTGATGGAATACTTATGCGCGAAAAAAATGTTCGGGGTGGGACTATATACCTTAAATGATGAGGGAAAATATGATTTTGAGCCTATGGCCGGGCTCACAAAATCGCAGATATTAAAGGTTGTACGCATAAGAATGGCCATGTTTTCAAATTCGTATCAGAAATACCTGTCCTCTACCGTTGCGACTGATGTAAATGAAAATACCGTCGCTGAAGTAATGGAGAATAAAGACACGCTTCAGGGGGTGGATATTGCCGAGGATACGATCAGGGTTTATATTGACGATCCGTCTATGAGTCATATCTTGGGCTATACAGGAAAGATATCGGATGAAGAGCTTGCCGAACTGAATGAGGTTGATACTAAGGAGAGATATCCTCATCATTATGAGCTTAACGATATGGTTGGCAAGGCGGGGATAGAGCAGGTCATGGAAAAGGAGCTTCAAGGTACTAAAGGAAGCCAGGAGATATTCGTTGATAATCTGGGACGGATCACGGAGACGGGAAGAAGGGTCGAGCCTGTTGCGGGAAACGACCTTACGCTTACGATTGACAGCGATCTGCAGAGCGCCATTTATAAGATACTGGAGCAGAAGATAGCCGGTATTGTCGTATCAAAGATAAGAAACATTAATTCATCGGAAATAAACGAGGAGGATGTGGCATCCGCCGATATCGTGATTCCGATAGATGACGTATACTATGCCCTGATCAATAATAACGTGATATCCCTTTCACATATGGCATCGGAGATCGCTTATGCCACTGAAACAGAAGTGCAGGAGATATTTGATGAGAAGCTTACGGGAACATTAAGCCAGATCAGATATGAGCTTACTGAAGCCGAGACGATATACAATGATCTGTCTCCGGAAATGCAGGAGTATGAGAGCTACATAGTTTCCATGCTTCAGGATGATAATATAAGGGTTTTTGATACGACTCTCATATCAGAGGATGATGAGGAGCAGGTGAAATGGCAGAATGGAGAGATCTCTCTTGCAGAGTATCTCAGAAACGCGATAGCAAAAGGGTATATAGCCGTAACTTCCATTTCAAGCGATACGGAGGAGTACTCTGATACCCGGGAGGTATATGACGGTCTGGTGAACTTCATCATGGATGAGCTTATACGCGACAACAAATTCTCAAAGGATCTATTTAAATATCTCGTGAAGGATGAGCAGATAACGGGGTATCAGATCTGTATGATCCTTTTTGAACAGGGAATAATAGATGATGAGAACAGGGAGATGGAGAGTCTCCAAGGCGGCGAGCTGACACCGTATCAGCTTATGATAAGCTGTATAAAGAATCTGAAGATCACTCCGGCTCAGCTTGCGCTTGATCCCTGTACGGGATCTTCCGTGGTAACCGATCCATGGAGCGGGGAAGTACTTGCGATGGTCACATATCCGGGCTTTGATGATAATATGATGGCAAACTCCGTGGATGCCGATTACTTCAACCGGATAAATAACGACCTGTCGCTTCCTCTCTACAATAACGCTACCCAGCAGCGTACCGCGCCCGGTTCTACGTTCAAGCCTATATCTACAACGGCAGGACTTGAGGAGCATGTGATAACTACCGGAGAGATCATAACCTGCGAGGGGATCTACGAAAAAGTCGATCAGGAAACAAAAAGCCCCAGATGCTGGATATACCCGGGAAAACACGGTCCCTTAAATGTTGTAGGCGGAATAAAGAATTCCTGTAACTATTTTTTCTATGAGGTCGGATACAGGCTGAGCCTTGGCCCTAACGGACTCTATAATTCCGAGCTGGGACTTGAAAAGCTTAAGTATTATTGCGATCTGTACGGGCTTACCGATCTGAGCGGTGTAGAGATCGCCGAGAATACACCTAATGTTTCTGACCTCGACTCGGTAAGATCGGCTATAGGGCAGGGTACGCATAACTACACCACTACCCAGCTTGCCAGATATGTAACCGCTGTCGCGAACAGCGGAACGGTATACAATCTGAGCATCCTGGATAAGCTTACGTCTTCGAGCGGAGAAATCCTTGAAGATTATACTCCTGAGATCAGGAACAGGATGGAAGTACAGCAGTCTACATGGGATGCCATACATTTGGGAATGATGGAAGCGGCTTCCACATATTCCGCATTCGAGGATTTTCCCGTTATCATAGCCGGAAAGACCGGAACGGCGCAGCAGACGACCACAAGGCCGAACCATGCGCTTTTTATCTGCTATGCGCCCTATGACAGACCCCAGATATCCATAGCGACGAGGATTGCATACGGATATACATCGGCAAACGCGGCTTCTACTACAAAGGATATTATAAGTTACTACTTCAGACTGCAGAATACGGATGATATTATCACAGGTGTTGCGGATACATCAGGAGGAGAGGCTTACCTCGATTAAACAATATGGGAAGATACAGTATAAGAAATTATAATTTTGCTTTGGTGCTGGCAGCTATCGCGTTGTCAATGTACGGCATAGTAGTTATCGGAAGTGCCAAGGAATCCGTTCAGAGCCATCAGATACAGGGTTTTGTTTTAGGTCTTTGCGTGATGCTCGTGGTATCGCTTATAAGCTACAGATTCCTCCTTAAATTCGGATGGGTATATTATGTACTGGCTGTAGGATTACTGCTTCTGGTTGAATTCTTCGGTGAGAGTGTAAACAATGCGAAAAGGTGGCTTGTTGTCGCCGGGGTTCAGATACAGCCGTCTGAGGCAGCCAAGATACT
>JAFUWM010000293.1 GCA_017483425.1 Lachnospiraceae bacterium
AAAAAGATAAATGATACCCACGGTCACGATAAGGGAGACTTGGCATTAAAGAAGATATGCAGGATAATCTGCAATGCATTTAAGCATTCTCCCGTTTTCAGGATAGGCGGTGACGAATTCACGATAGTGTTTACCGGATATGATTATGAACATGCAGAAAGTATTGTTGAGAAGTTCAAATCGGTTCTTGATGAGATAGCCTCTGACAGTTCGCTTGAGCCTTGGGAAAAAGTCTCTGCGGCGATAGGTTACGCGAAGTACGATCCTGCGAAGGACAGTCATGTAGATGACGTATTTAAGCGGGCAGATGCTTCCATGTATGAGGATAAAAGGGCAATGAAAGCGGAAAGAAACTGAAAAGTACTTGACAAAATCAGGGTTTGGTAAGAAAATGAACGTTGGTCATTTAAGTGCCGGCGTTTGTTTTATTTAATGGAGGATAATATTTCTTGGCAAAGATCGGTGAGTGGATAGCAAGATGCAGATATCTGATACTCCTTATAGGGGCTTTATTACTTATCCCTTCCGTGATAGGTTTTGTCGCTACAAGGGTTAATTACGACCTTTTAAGCTATCTTCCAAACAGCCTTGAAACCATAGCCGGACAGGATATCATGGTGGACGAGTTCGGTATGGGCGCCTTTACGATGATAGTAATTGAGGGCATGGATGACAGGGATATCGAAAAGCTTGCCGATAAGATCGAGAATGTGGAGCATGTGGAGAAGGTCCTCTGGCACGGAAGCATCATAGACCTGTCGATACCCATAGAGCTGCTGCCTGAGCGGATAAAAGACGGACTTGTAAGAGGGGATTCCACACTGTTGGTGGCGTTTCTCGATAATACCACTTCCTCTGACGACTCAATGGATGCGGTAAAGGAGATGAGAAAAATAGTCGGCTCGAACTGCTTTGTAAGCGGCATGACGGGCATCGTTACCGACATAGCGGATCTTTGCATGAAGGAGCTTCCGGTCTATGTAGTTATTGCCGCGATCCTGTCTTTCCTTGTGTTGGAGCTTACGACCGAATCATTTATAGTGCCTCTGTTTTTTCTTTTAAACATAGGCTTATCGATCCTTTATAATCTCGGAAGCAATGTATTTCTTGGAGAAATATCATACGTAACACAGGCGCTTACAGCCGTGATGCAGCTTGCGGTCACGATGGATTATTCAATATTCCTGCTTGAGAGCTATGAAACACAGAAAAAAAAGATTCCGGATAACAGGTTCAAGGCCATGGGGCAGGCTATATCCGATACATTCGTTTCCGTACTTTCGAGCTCGATCACAACAGTTGCCGGCTTTCTGGCGCTGTGTGTCATGACTTTTGCGCTTGGCGGAGATATCGGCATAGTCATGTCGAAGGGAGTGCTGATCGGAGTCGTTACCTGTGTCACGATACTGCCGTCGATGATACTTGTGTTTGACAAGGCAATAGAAAAGACCAAGCATAAGCCTTTGATAAAGAGCATGGACAGACCATCAGGCTTCGTAATGAAGCATTACAGGCTGTGGCTTCTGGTATTTCTGATTCTTGCTTTTCCCGCATGGTACGGAAATACGCATACGAAAGTTTATTACAATATAGCCCAGTCCCTGCCGAAGACCATCTTAAGTAATATCGCGAATGATAAGCTTGAAGAAACCTTTGACATGAACTGCATGCATATCATAATGATGGATAAGGATCTGGATCCGAGGGAGAAAAGCAGCATGATTGATGAGGTGGAAGAGGTTGACGGGGTCAAATGGGCGCTTGGACTTCGCTCGGTCATAGGTCCAATGATCCCTGAGGATCTGCTCTCTGACAGCATCAGGGAAATGCTTCAGGGAGATACTCATGAGCTTGCTTTCATCTGCTCGGAATATGTATCGGCGACTGATGAGGTAAACGCGCAGCTTGCCGAGATAAACAAGATAGTTAAAAGCCACGATCCTACGGCTATGGTCATTGGTGAGGCTCCTATGATGAAGGATCTTCAGGATACGACAGATGTAGACTTAAAGAGGGTCAATATACTGTCCATTGTCGCGATTTTTATAATAATTTTATTCACTTTCAAATCAATATCGCTTCCGGCGATACTGGTGCTTGTTATCGAGTTTGCCATAAACGTTAATATGGCGGTGCCTTATTATCAGGGGGTAAGCCTTCCCTTTGTGGCAAGCATCGTCATAGGTACGATACAGCTAGGGGCAACCGTTGACTATGCTATACTTATGACCAACCATTATGTCACAAGACGACGTGACGGGAAGGATAAATGGGAGGACGTGAGCAAGGCGCACAGGGCAAGCATGCTATCCATAATAACGAGCGGCTTCAGCTTTTTTGTCGCGACATTCGGAGTTTCCGTTTATTCGCAGGTGGACATGATCGGAGCTATATGTACGCTTCTCTCCAGAGGAGCGCTTATAAGCATGGTAGCGGTTATATTCATACTTCCCGCGATGCTGCTTGTGTTTGACGGGCTTATAATAAGGACCACGCTTGGATTTAAAGAAATAAGGATTAGTACTGGTGGAGGAGAGAGCTAATGAAGATCAGAAAAACTATTTTGGCACTTGCTGTTACGCTTTTTTGCGGAATGATGATATCCGCACCGGCATATGCCGGAACAAGTCTTGAATTAAAGGACGACGAGGCTTATTCCGCAGGGGGAATGAGCTGGAACGGAAGCACGCTTGTATTTAATAACTGCAGCTTCAGCGGTCAGATAAAGCTTCCGAAAAATTCAACGGTTACGGTGACGGGAACAAATAATCTCATAATGAACCAGATCTTTGACGAAACCGGAGTTTTGATCGGAGAGGGAGCGCTTACGATAAACGGCGGCGGAGTCTTAAATATAGTTAATTCTGTCGTAACCCATAATAACTGCTATGGAATAGTTGGCAAAAAGGAGCTTACGATAAGCGGAGTAACGATAAATGCTTCCGCGGCGGCTGAGGGAGAGGCGGATATTTCCGCAGGAATCATGGCAAGAAAGGCAATGAAGATCACAGGCTCGACCATAAATGCCACAGGAGCGCCGAACGCAAGGACATCGGCAGGCATAAGGGGAGGCAAGAGCATCTTCATACAGTCATCAAATATAAACGCATCGGGCGCAAGCTTCGGTATCGTATCCTCGGGAGATGCTTTGGGCATCTCGGTGAGCAACGTGAACGCTCACGGAGGAACTGCTGCGATAAAGGCGAAGAATGCAATGCAGTTTGCGGGAGTATCCGGCGCCGTACCGGGTGAGAAAAACGACAGATGGTACGCAATGAGCGGATCGGACAGGGCAACGGATGTAAAGCTTTATATCTCCTGACCTTTCATTATCTGACGGATGGAGGTATCAAGATAAGGCTTTAATTCATCTATTGGGATAGGTTCGTTATAGAGAATGGATGAATAGGCTGTTGAGCTTATTAACTCGATTATAATAAATACGAGCACCTCGGGGTTCCGGTATGTGATATCGGAATTGCGAAAAAGCTCCAAAAAGATATGCCTGAAATCGACATCGGTTTCTTCCTTGCTGTTTATGAGGACATTTTTGAAGATGCCCCAACTGAGGTTTTTTGATATAAATGTCAGCAGGGTCTTGTCCTTTTCGAGCAGGCTTATCACATAATCGGTCAGAAAGATGATCTTATCCTCGACGGATATGATGTCTTCGTGCTCATGAAGCGCACCGGTCGCCTGAAGGAGTATATTGGCGGTCTTTCTTGCGATAAGGCGGTTATGGATATCGTATTTGTCCTTGAAATACAGATAAAACGTGCCCTTGGCGACACCGGCGCGGGATACGATGTCCGATATGGAGGTATTGTTAAGTCCTTTGCTTGTAAACAGCTCAAAAGCATTATCAAGCAGGGCAGTACGTTTTTTTAGTTTATTTTGTTCAACTTTTGACATGGTAATCTGATGATAGCACTTTTTTTCTGGATGTGAAAGGAAAACAGATCATGAGAAAATATCATTTGCAGTGTTTAAGCTTCATACTTTCGGGAGTAATGCTCACAGGCTGCGCGCTTAATAATATGACCGTAAAGGGAGTGGAAACAGAGGCGGAAGCAGCTACCGCGGAGGAGTATAAAAATACGGCTCAGGAAGACGCGATTGAAGACATAGTCGAAACCGTTGCCGGAGTAAAGCAGATGGACGGAGAGGGCTATGATAAGGAAGAAACCGTATTTGTAATATCCGACGCAGAGGGCAATCCTACTGAGGTTATAGCGAGCGAATGGCTGAAAAACCTCGAGGGAAGTGAATACATAGAGGATGTTTCGAGCTTAAAGGATATTGTAAATGTAAAAGGCTATGAAGAATATGAAAAGGGAGAGGGAGACAGCCTTAAATGGGAGGCAAGCGGTAATGATATCTATTATCAGGGAACTCCTTCAGAGAATCCTCCTGTTGGCGTGAAAGTAAGCTATAAGCTTGACGACAAAGAGGTAACTCCCGAAGAGATACAGGGAAAAAGCGGCAAGGTAGAGATCAGGATTGATTATGAAAATGATACGGATGAAGTAATAGAAGTTAACGGTGAAGAAGAGCATGTGACGATCCCCTTTACCATGCTCACGGGGGTCATGCTTCCAAATGATATCTTCTCAAATGTCGAGGTTGAAAACGGAAGGCTCATTACCGAGGGCAATAATGCCATAGTCATAGGATATGCTTTTCCGGGATTATATGAATCGCTTAAGTATGATGATTTTAAGGATTCTCTTGATGAGGAGCATAGGGAAAAGGCGGATAATCTCGATATATCAGATCATGTCGTAATAACGGCTGACGCAAAGGATTTTGAGCTCAGGTCTACACTTACTGTCGCGCTTCCCGACGTACTCGAAGAGGTTTCCTTTACCGATAATATTGACACGGACAAGGTAAAGGATGATATGGACGAACTCGCGGATGCCACTCAGGAGCTTATTGACGGTACGAGCGACCTGCTTGACGGAGTGCATGACTTAAAGGACGGCACATCTGAGCTTAAGGACGGTACCAGTGAGTTAAAGGACGGTACGAGGGATTTAAAAGACGGTACCGAGGATCTGGTCAGGGGAACTGATGATTTAATGGACGGCGCATGGGATATGAAGGAAGGCGCCTGCGAAGCATACGGCGGAACCAAAAAAATCTATGACGGAGCCAAGGACTTAAAGAGCGGCGCGAGTGATGCTTATGACGGAACCAAAGCATTAAAGAGCGGCGCGAAATCAGCATACAGCGGAGCGACTAAATTAAAGAAAGGAATAAATGACGCCCACACCGGTTCTGATACTTTAACCCAGGGGGTAAGCGCTGCCTATATTGGCTCCAAGCAGCTAAATGAAGGAGTGCAGCAGGTATCGGGGCTTTTGACAAGCAACGCGGGCAATGTACAGGCTTTAAGCAGACTTGCGGAGGTGCTTACAGCAAATCTCTCGGGAACAGAGGCGGTATCGGCCATGGAGGGCTCAGCGCTTAAAGCGTCAGGCGCACCTGAAGCAGAGGCCAGGGAGGATGCATTAAAGACCAGCCTTGCCGCTATGGATGCGGCCAATGATCTCTCGAAGGAGTCAGTGAGTATGCTGTCTCTCAGCCTTTCGGAAAATGAAACAAAAGAGGATGACGAGGATAACACGGCGGATGAATTAAAGGAAGCCCTTGATTCACTTGACGATGTATACGCTTCTGCCGAAAGCGTAATGGATTCCGTGAGCAGTCTTAATTTAACTATAGATGAAAAGCTTGATGAATTAAGTGAAGAAAAGGATCAGCTTGAAGAAGAGCTTTCCGAAATGGAAGATGAGCCTCAGCTTTCACCGGTATATGTAAATGACGGAGCAGAAGATGATGATCAGGATAATTCTGACGACAGTGATAGCGAGGAAGATGA
Source organism: Lachnospiraceae bacterium (assembly GCA_017483425.1). Classification (GTDB taxonomy): domain Bacteria; phylum Bacillota; class Clostridia; order Lachnospirales; family Lachnospiraceae; genus NK4A144. Next base: position 5,885 of record JAFUWM010000293.1, read on the forward strand.
AGAAGACAGCGAAGAAACAGAAGTTTACACAAAGGAAAGCATAGAGACAATCAAGGAGTATTATAAGGAGTACTACAAAAAGACGTACAGGCTTGCCTATATAGAGGATGCGTCTGAAATACTCGAGGGTTATAAAGAATCGCTTGAAAGCATTTCCGAAGTAACCGGCCTTTTGTCTGAATCCGTTAATGAGACAAGGGAAGAGATAGAAGGTCTTTATCAGCAGGTAGCAGGGGAAACGGACAGCGAGGATAATGAGGATGATGCCAGTGATGCTGAAGCAGAGCTTTTGAAATCAATGGTAAGCGCGAATGAGGTCACGCTTCAGGCTGCTTCCGCGGTTTGGGACGTTGTGGAGGAGCTTACTGAATTGAAGCTTTTGAGCGCTGATTTAAGCAGAGATTCGCATACGGATTCGGCACCGTCCTTTGACGGAATGACACCAAAGGAATTTGCGGCTCAGCTTTTGGCAATGGATGTATCGACATTAAACCAGACTATAGGATATATTCTGGTCTATGGCTCATCATCAGATAAGGAGCTTCTTGTATCGGCCTTTGCCCTGATGAGTTCGGAGCAGGTTTCAGGGATTACGCAGAAGCTTGCAACCGATGATCTGAAGAAGGGAGTTAATATACTACTGTCCACGGCGGTATATAAAGGTGTTTCCGAGCTTTCAAACACTTTGACTTCGGATGAAACCAAGGCAAAGCTAAAACAGCTTACAGACGGAGCGGCAAGCCTTGAAACAGGACTTTCCACGCTTTATGCCGGGGCGGGAGCGTTAGAGACAGGACTTGGAACCTTAAGCATCGGCGCCGGTACGCTTGAAGAAGGACTCGGTACACTGTATGCCGGGACTGATAAGTTAGAGGGCGGAATGGATAAGCTTTATCACGGCACGAAGAAATTAAAGGACGGGGCTGATGACTTAAGAGACGGTATGTCAGAGCTTTCAGACGGTGGAGTCGAGCTCTATGACGGCACGGTCGATCTGCATGACGGGGCTATAGATCTTGATGACGGCGCCGGGGACTTGGATGACGGAGCATCAGACCTTGATGATGGCGCATCCGAGCTCAATGACGGTGTAGACGATCTGCTTGACGGCTCCGAAGAGCTTCATGACGGTATGGTCGAATTTGATGAAGACGGTATACAAAAGCTCATCGATCTCTTTGGAGACAACGTGACGGATATGCTTGACAGGCTTGATGCCATACAGAAAACAGGCTCTGAGTATCAGAGCTTCTCGGGAAAGAGCGATGATATGGACGGTTCGGTCAAGTTCATATTAAAGACCGGCGAGATCAAGGGAGACGAAAACTATTGACCTTTTATATCTTAATGGTGTACACTCCACTTTCGTGAATAGATTTAAAGTAAGAGGTTTTAGTGTTATGGCAAAAAATCTAGTAGTAGTGGAGTCTCCCGCAAAGGTTAAGACTATCAAGAAATTTTTAGGCAGCAATTATCAGGTCGTGGCTTCCATGGGGCATGTGAGGGATCTTCCCAAAAGCCAGATGGGAATAGATGTGGATAATGATTTCGAGCCCAGATATATAACCATAAGGGGAAAGGGTGATCTGCTCGCATCCTTAAGGAAGGAAGTCAAAAAGGCCGACAAGATATATCTCGCGACCGACCCTGACCGTGAGGGTGAAGCGATCTCATGGCATCTGGAAAACGCTCTTAAGCTAAATCCCGGTGAGACTGATAAAAAGGTATACAGGATCACGTTTAATGAAATAACAAAAAACGCGGTGAAAAAGTCACTGTCCGAGCCCAGAGAGATAGATATGGACAGGGTTGACGCTCAGCAGGCGAGACGTGTCCTTGACAGGCTCGTAGGCTATGGCATATCCCCTCTGCTTTGGGCCAAGGTAAAGCGGGGACTGTCCGCGGGACGTGTACAGTCTGTCGCGTTAAGACTGATCTGTGACAGAGAGGATGAGATAGAAGCTTTCATCCCGGAGGAATACTGGACACTTGATGCGGTATTTGACGTAAAGGGTGAAAAAAAGCCTCTCAATGCTCATTTTTACGGTGACTCATCAGGAAAGACAGAGATAAAGAACGCGGCACAGGCCGATGAGATCAGGGATTTCTGCAGCAAAGCTTCCTATAAGATAACCGAGGTGAAAAGAGGAGAGAGGATTAAGAAAGCGCCGCTTCCTTTCACGACGAGTACGATGCAGCAGGAAGCCAGCAAAACTCTTAATTTCTCCACATCAAAGACAATGCGCATCGCGCAGAATCTTTACGAGGACGGTATCATTTCATATCTTCGTACAGATTCCACGAGGATCTCTGACGAGGCGAGACAGAACGCTTCGGCTTATATCACAGAAAATTACGGTAAAGAAAATCTCGGCGCGGGGACAGGCAAGGCAAAGGAAGGGCCTAACGTGCAGGACGCCCATGAAGCCATACGTCCTACCGACGTAAACCGTACTCCATCTGCGATAAAGGACAGCCTGGGGCGCGACCAGCTAAGGCTTTATCAGCTAATCTGGAAGAGATTCGTAGCTTCATGCATGGCAAATGCGGTATATGATACGGAGAATGTAAGGATATCGGCCTCCGATAAGTATGTGTTTGCGGCAAGCGCTTCAAAGATCAAGTTTCAGGGCTTCATGAGCGTATATAACGATGATGACGACGATAAGGACGATAAAAACGTAATCTCTTCGTCATTATCTGAAAAGAGCGTCTTGAAACCGTCCGATCTTGACGCGAAGCAGCACTTTACCCAGCCTCCGGCTCATTTCACCGAGGCAAGTCTTGTGAGGACCTTAGAGGAGCTCGGCATAGGCAGACCCTCTACATACGCGCCTACGATCACAACGCTTTTAAGCCGCAGGTATATCACCAAGGAAGGCCGCAATATTTTTGTGACCGAGATGGGAAATGCGGTAAATAAGATAATGAAGGAAGCATTTCCTGCGATAGTCGATGACAAGTTTACGGCGAATCTTGAATCCCTCCTTGACGGAGTCGAGGCAGGAGATGTCAAATGGAAGACCGTCATAGAAAACTTCTACCCCGATCTGCATGAGGCTGTAGAGAAAGCCGAGAAGGAAATAGAGAAGGTAAAGATAGCGGATGAGGAAACGGACGTAATCTGCGAGGAGTGCGGAAGGCACATGGTCATTAAGTACGGGCCTCACGGCAAATTCCTTGCCTGTCCCGGTTATCCCGAATGTAAAAATACAAAGCCGCTCGTTCATAAAACGCAGGCTAAATGCCCCTAATGCGGCGGAAGCATTATCGAAAAGAAAACGAAGAAGGGTACAGCCTTCTACGGCTGCTCAAATTATCCGGATTGTAACTTTATGACATGGGATGTTCCGAGCGATGAGGTTTGCCCGAAATGCGGAAAATCTCTTTTCAGGCGCAAGGGTAACGTGCTTTATTGCACGGATACCGAAGGCTGCGGCTTTACAAAGCCTGCCCCAAGGAAAAAGTAATGAAGAAATTTACCGTCGTAGGCGCAGGGC
>JAFUWM010000294.1 GCA_017483425.1 Lachnospiraceae bacterium
GAAAAACGCCGGATGGATGATATGATGAAGATGTACTCCATGGGTGAGCCTCTTCCCGAGACACATGATGCCGATGGTGAAACACTGATTCTTAATGTAAACCATCCCCTTGTGGAACGTATGCTGGAGGATCCGGACAGCGATAATTCAAAGCTTATAGAGCAGCAGCTCTATGATCTTGCGTTGCTCTCAAACAAGCAGTTGTCCGCTGATGAAATGACAAAATTCATCCAGAGATCAAACGAGATCCTTCTTAAAACCCTGTAAGATACGATAAGACAGGTAAGAAAAGCCCCGCCCGGAAGCAGTTGTCCGGTGCGGGGCATTTGATTTTGTGTATAGGAATCAATCCTCGAGATCGTCCTCCTCCGGTATCACATTTGATGCCTTTATTGCGAGAATCTTATCCTTCAGATCCCTGGCCTTATCCTTTATTCTTTTATTGGCCCCAGCTGAAATAAGTATATCCGGAAGTATCTTCATAGCCTTGTCAAATTCCCTTGTCTTATAATACATGGCCGCAATGATATAATCTACTGTATGCTGATCCATTCCTCCGCACATAGGGAAATTTTCGGTCTGCACCGCATACACAAATCCCTCAAGGGCTTTCTTCTGGAGCTCTCTCTCTGTATTTCTATACTCCATGTACTTATCCACGTAATCAAACTGGGTATCATCCAGCGCCTTTCTCTGTCCTCTTACGAGCCATGCCATTGAAAGGCACAGATAAGCTTTTTCGGAAGTCTTGGCAGTGGTAGCCATGGCCGTCGCAAACGCGAGCTCATATCTTTCGAGTGCTTCCTCGTATGTATATATGCTCTTGTTGCTATCCTCCGGTTTTGCAAGGAAATTCTTACTGATCTTTTCCCTTACCACCTTCTGCTGGTTTGCGGTGATATTGGGAAATGTCCTTGTAAGCGCCGAATATCCGCAATTAGGACATGAGACAACCGTATATTTCAGTGTGTCTACAGGTTCATATTTGGGTCTGAGATCTATATCATGGTCAACAACTCTCGACCTGTTTGCCTTGACAGCAAGAGATTTAAAGGGTTTGTCACACACAGGACAGGTGTAGGATTTAGCCAGAAGATAAGTCGGCTCCTCACTCAACTTTTTCTTCTTTTCTTCTTCAGCAGCCTTTCTTTGAGCCTCAGCCGCTTCCTTTGCAGCAAGCCGGGCATCTTCCTCAGCGTTTGCTTTGGCTTTATTGTCCTCATAAATGTCATCATTCAGATTGATGCCGAAGTTTTTAAGTCCTGATAATATTCCCATATAACCCCCAATGTCTCCGTGGCGCTTTCACACCGCGCCTCGCTACCGGACATCCATATCTGCCCCGATCAGGAGAGGATGTCCTTTCAATTTCATTATCATTACTACCCTATATTAGCACTATTTTCCCGCTATAGGAAGCTTGAAAGATGATTTCAGTGAAACGATCCTGTTCATTACGATATCATCCTCCTTTGAATCCTTTGAGTCCACGCAGAAAAAGCCGTTTCTGACAAATTGAAATGAATCATACGCCGTGGCTCCCTTAAGCTCCGGTTCGGCAAAGCATTCTTTCATTGTAACAAGTGAATTCGGATTGACATTAACGTTTCCGGCTTCATCGTAAACACCCTTTTCTTCATCTACAATATTTTCATACAGCCTGGCCGTAAATTTAACCGCGCTTTCTGCCATGACCCAGTGGATCGTTCCCTTGACCTTTCGCGGCATCTCCTTATCCGTGCCCTGCTTAGTCTCAGGATCATATGTGCAGTGAACGACCGTCACCTTTCCGTCACCATCTTTCTCATATCCGACACATTTCACGAAATACGCGTTCATCAGGCGCACTTCATTTCCGGGGAAAAGCCTGAAATACTTCTTTGGAGGCTCCTCCATGAAATCCTCCCGTTCTATATAAAGCTCCTTGCCGAAAGGTATATCTCTCTCACCAAGCTCAGGATTATCCGGATTATTTACCCCCTTAACGATCTCTGTCTGCCCCTCGGGATAGTTATCTATCACAAGCTTTATCGGATCCAGAACAGCCATGATGCGCTTGTCCTTCTGCTTCAGGTCTTCCCTTATGCAGTACTCAAGCATTGGCATCTCGGCTGTTGAATTAGCCTTTGATATCCCCGAAAGCTCCACGAACATGCGGAGTGAATCCGGCGTATAGCCTCTGCGCCTGAGTCCCGCTATCGAGACAAGCCTTGGATCATCCCAGCCGTCCACGGTACCGTCCTCGACCAGCTTTTTGATATATCTTTTCCCCGTGACCACATCTTTGAGATAAAGCTTTGCAAACTCTATCTGCCTCGGCGGCATATCAAAACCGACATTTTCTACCACCCAGTTATATAAAGGCCTGTGGTCCTCAAATTCCAAAGTACAGATAGAGTGCGTGATGCCCTCAAAGGCATCCTCCAGGGGATGGGCAAAATCATACATAGGATAGATGCACCACTTATCACCCGTATTCTGATGTGAAAGATGCGCAACCCTGTATATGATAGGATCTCTCATGTTTATATTCCCGGCTGACATATCTATCTTTGCGCGAAGCGTCTTTTCGCCGTCCGCAAACTCACCGGTTTTCATCTTCTCAAAAAGCTCCAGATTTTCCGCTATGCTCCGCTCTCTGTTCGGATCATTCTTTCCAGGTTCCGTCAATGTCCCCCTGTATTCCCTTATCTCATCAGCCGTAAGATCCGAAACATATGCCAGTCCCTTATTTATCAGCGTGACCGCGGCCTCATACATCTTATCAAAATAATCTGACGCAAAGAAAAGCCTGTCTTCATAATCCGCCCCGAGCCAGCGCACGTCTTCCTTTATCGACTCGACGAATTCGCTCTTTTCTTTTGTCGGGTTCGTATCATCAAACCTGAGATTGAATTTTCCGCCATACTCTTTTGCAAGTCCATAGTTAAGAAGTATGGATTTTGCATGACCTATATGCAGATAGCCGTTAGGCTCCGGAGGAAACCTTGTATGGACTGTATCATACACACCCTCCTTTAAGTCCTTGTCTATCTCGTTTTCAATAAAATTTCTGGATCTCTCCTCAGACATTTTTTCTTCCTGACCTTTCTTTATCACTGTACCCTTGAATAATATCACGAAAAGTGATAGAATGCTAGAAGTTTGCTGTTGTAGCACAGTCGGTAGTGCGCCGCATTGGTAGTGCGGAGGTCTCCAGTTCGATTCTGGACAGCAGCATTGCTTGACCGATCGGTCTGCGATATGTATAATCATCACAAATCATCACAAAATAAAGCAAACCATCACAAAAATTAAAAATCATCACAGAAAGTCAGGCTGATATATGAAAAAAAACGGATCCATTCACAAGAACTCCTGGGGTTGCAAGAACGGCACTTGTTCAAAGATATCGCTTTAACTTCCCTCTTATCCTCTGTATGGCGTTGTCCATGGCCTTTTCGTTCTTGCCAAGGACATCCGCTATATCGGAATAGCTCATGCCTGTCACGTATAGCTCGAGCACGTTTTTTTCCATAGGCGATAATTCACTTTCTATTGCCCGTTCCAGCTCGTCACTCTTTTCATTTGACAGTACGATGTGCTCCGGCTCAGTCGCATCGCTTGCCCTCAGCATATCCTGAACTTCGACCGACCTCCCGCTCTCGTCCTCGTCCTTCTTTTCCTCATACAACGACACATAAGTATTCAAAGGTATGTGTTTTTTTCGTCCCGATGCTTTTACCGCCGAATAAATCTGTCTCGTGATACATAGCCTTGCAAATGTACCGAACGAAGCGTCTCTTCCCGGATCGTACTCCTGCACGGCCTTAAAAAGGCCTATCATCCCTTCCTGTATCAGATCCTCGGTTTCCCCTCCGATCAGATACATCGTGGACGCGATAGACCTCACGACGTTCTTGTAGCGCTCAAAGAGCTCATCCATACCGGACGCCTCGCCCTCGCGCACATTCTCAATTATTTCCTCATCACTGTAATCACTCATCTGCCGCGCTGCCTTACTATCTCAAATGCCAGCACCCCGCAGGCCACAGACGCATTGAGCGAATCTATATTTCCTTTCGTCGGTATCCGTACGATATAGTCGCATTTATCCCGCACAAGCCTTGATAGTCCCTTACCTTCCGCCCCGATCACAAGTCCGATCGAACCCTTAAGGTTACAGTCATACATAAGCTCCCCATCCATATCGGCTCCGGCAAACCATATTCCCTTTTCCTTCAGCTCATCAATGGTTCGTGACAGATTTGTCACCTTTGCAACCGGCACATAGTTTAAGGCACCCGCGGATGACTTCGCCACGGTCGCCGTGAGTCTGACAGCCCTGTCCTTAGGGATTATCACGCCGTGCGCCCCCGCAAGATCAGCAGTCCTTATCATGGCTCCCAGATTGTGCGGATCCTCTATGCCGTCAAGGACAAAAATAAAAGGCTCCTCATCCTTCTTCCTTGCCCCGTCCAGAATATCCTCGACAGAAGCATACGTATAAGCTGCCGTTTTTGCGATAACTCCCTGATGATTTCCCGCGGTACTGAGGTCGTCAAGTCTCTTTCGCTCTAAATAATCAATCCTTACCCCGGCTTTTTTTGCCTCGCGCCTTATTGTATCAAGCTTTCCGTCATGCGAACCGTCAAGGATATATACCCTGTCTATAGTCCTTCCCGATCTGAAAGCTTCTATTACTTCGTTCCTGCCTTCTATGAGAAGAGAATCATCATGTTCCTGTTTCATGCTTTTTCAAGCCCCATCTGAATAAGCTCCTCTATACGTTCAAGCCTGCCGGTAATGTACAGATATCCGAAAAGCGCCTCAAGTCCCGTAGCCTTATGATAGTCCATGCTCGATGCATTCTTTGCCTGATGCGACACATGGGCGTTGCACCCTCTGTGCATCACGTCAAGCTCTTCTTCTGTGAGTATACCACCCTCCTCAAAACTGTCATAAACCTTTGCCTGACGGACAGCGCTCACGATCTGTGAGGCTTCATTGTGGAGCTTTCTTGCCCGCGTATTACCCCTCTCCACAAGTGCTGCCCTTATATAAAGCCCGTAAACCCCGTCACCCAGAAAAGCCAGTGTCAGCGGGGAATAGGTCCTTATATCCTGCTCCACTTAACTCCCTCTCTGGTGTCCTTTAGCTGTATGCCCTTTGCAAGAAGCTCATCCCTTATTTCATCGGCTCTGGCAAAATTCTTATCTTTCCTTGCCTGCTGCCTCTCCTCGATGAGCCTCTCTATATCCTCATCAAGCGTTTCTTCCTTTGTCTCGAGTATGAGCCCCATGACATCCCCGAGCTTCAGCATCTCATCTTTCAAGGCCTTCGCATATGCCTTTGTCGCGCCATTTGATGTCGTGGTATTCGCGAATTTCACAAGATCGAATATGACCGATATCCCATCCGCGGTATTCAGGTCATTATCCATGACCTCATTGAACCTTTCCTGCTCCGCCTCCGCTCTTTTTATATTCTCAAGCTCGGCATCCGTCATATCGCCATCCATGCCGTTCTTTTCCATGTCCGATAAATTGGATACCGCGTTCTTTATCCTGTCAAGCCCCGCCTTTGCGGATTCCATGAGCTGGTCGGAAAAATTGAGCGGAGATCTGTACTGCGCCGAGAGCATAAAAAATCTCAGCACCTGCAGATCATATTTTGCAGCTATATCTCTGACCGTAAAAAAGTTCCCGAGGGACTTGCTCATCTTCTGATTGTCTATATTGAGAAATCCGTTATGCATCCAGTAATGCGCAAATGGAACTCCGTTCGCAGCCTCGGACTGTGCTATCTCGTTTTCATGATGTGGGAATATAAGATCCTCGCCTCCGGCATGGATATCAATGGTATCTCCAAGATACTTCTTTGCCATGCAGGAGCACTCTATATGCCAGCCGGGTCTCCCCTCGCACCATGGAGACTCCCAATACGGTTCTCCCTCCTTTTTAGGTTTCCAGAGCACAAAATCAAAATCATCCTCTTTGCCCTCAGTGCCTGAAACCTTAAGCGCATGTCCTTCCGAACGGTGTCCGGATTCAAGCTCGTCTATATTCTTGCCTGAAAGCTTGCCATATCCTTCAAACCTCCTTGTGCGGTAGTATACCGTACCGTCAGAGACCTTGTAAGCATACCCTTTTTGCTCGAGAGTGCTTATCATATCTATCATCTCCGGGATCTCCTTAGTTGCCTGGGGATGAGTTGTAGCCGGAAGCACATTCAGACCCTTCATGTCTTTTCTGCATTCTTCTATGTATCTCTCCGATATCTCCGATGCTTCCACACCCTCTTCATTCGCGGCATTTATTATCTTGTCATCCACATCGGTAAAATTAGAGACATAGTTTACCTCATACCCTCTGTAGGTCATATATCTCCTGAAGGTATCAAAGACTATCATCGGCCTCGCGTTTCCGATATGTATGAGGTTATATACCGTGGGTCCGCACACATACATAGTGATCTTTCCTTCATTTATGGGAATAAATTCCTCAAGCCGTTTTGTAAGTGTATTGTATATCTTCATATTCCCTCTCCGTTCATTCCTTCCGTCTGTTTTTTGTCCATCTCTATCCTGCTGCGCTCGGTTTTGCCGGAAGCATCATTTTTTATAAATCTGAGTTCCTCCTCAAGCCGGAGTATATGGTTTGTAAGCTCGGCATTTGCATCCTTAAGGTTATCTATATCCTCTCTTACGGGATCCGGCAGATCGGTCTGATCGATGATCTCAGACGGAATCTCTTTGTCAAAGCGCTTGACCACACGTCCCGGGACTCCTACGACAGTACAGTTGTCCGGCACGGATTCAAGCACTACAGACCCCGCTCCGATCTTTACATTATCCCCTATAGTAAAAGATCCGAGCACCTTCGCGCCCGCGCTTATCATCACATTGTTTCCTATGGTGGGGTGACGTTTGCCTTTTTCTTTACCGGTTCCTCCCAGAGTAACGCCCTGATAGAGAAGCACGTTATCACCTATTTCGGTCGTCTCCCCGATTATCACACCTGTACCGTGGTCGATAAAGAAATTCTTTCCTATCTTAGCGCCCGGATGTATCTCTATACCGGTTTTCCTCGCTGCTTTCTGGGATATATACCTCGCCCTGAAATAATGGCCTTTCAGATAGTGCTCATGCGCCCTTCTGTAATAATACACCGCCCAGAAGCTCGGATAAAGAAACACTTCCCAGTCGCTGTGGATAGCCGGGTCGTGCTCTCTGGTTACTTTTATCTGTTCTTTAATATACTTCCATGTGATCATACCCACTAGATTACCACAATACGCCCGCTAACGCCAAACTAATATGGATTTTATTATCCTCTCATGATAAAATAACTAAGACAGGAGGGAAACAATATGACTACGGAAGAGATGAAGACATATTTTATCGAGAACTATTCTGAATTGCAGGCAATAAAGCAGGATAACGGTGGGCATGAAAACAAAACGCTGGACTATCGTATCAAGGTTATATCAGCAAAACTCGCCTCACTTGGCGTGAATGTAGAAGATCTTACATTAGTAAAGTAAATAAATAAGGGGGTATGAAATGACAAAAGACGAGATCATCGCAAGACTGAAGGAAGGAAACAAGAAGTATCTGACAGCAAAGACCAATGACGGGGATATCTCCGAAGCGATCCGTGTCGACACAACTGACAACGGCCAGCATCCCTACGCCGTGGTCGTAGCCTGCTCTGATTCCAGAGTAGTTCCCGAGGACATTTTCATGACAGGTATCGGTGAGCTCTTCGTTATCCGTGTAGCGGGCAACGTGATCACGGAAACACAGCTTGGCTCCATAGAATATGCCTGCGGGCATCTCGGAAGTCCTGTGGTCGTAGTCCTCGGTCATACAAACTGCGGCGCTGTAGGCGCTGCTTTGGAGGGTGACGGAGAAGAACACGTCAAATCTCTTACCGATTACATCCATATCGCGATCGGAAATGAAAAGGATTATGAGAAGGCCTGCTGTCTCAATGCCGAGGCCGGCGCAAAGATCGTAAAGGACGCACTCGGAACAGGCGACGACGCTCCTCTTGCCGTCGCAGCGATGTACGACATAAAGACCGGTGAAGTAAGCTGGCTGTAATACTCAGAAAGTGCCGAAATGACACAAACAGAATCTACAAACATAATAATAGCTCTTCGGAATGAAGGTTGGGACGGAGACAAAATAAATGATTTCATTGCCTTCATATCCACACATAAACCCTCGGAAGAAGAGGCAATTTCAGGAAAGTACGACTTCTCAAAAAGAAATTCGTAGAAACGCAAAACAGTATGTAAAGTGCAAGGCCGTTATGACCTTGCACTTTTTTTAATCCAGATAACTGCTCTATGTTTACTCTTCCGTCGAAGCTGCTTCCTTCTCACTGGCTTCGATATATTCATTCAGATACCTGACTATATCGTCACCGTCCAGACCGTGAACCATAGCCGCATCAGCAACTGATTCCGCCTGGGAAGCAGGACAGCCTATACATCCCATGCCGCACTCCATAAGAGCATACATTGACTGGGGATAAGCTCTCAAAATATCTCCGACGAGCATGTCTTTAGTTATCTTTACACTTGCAGCATCCGCCATAATCAAGCCTTCTTAGCCTTAGTCTCTGCCTGCTTTTTGAATGCTCCTATAGCTTCAAATACAAGGATCACAGCAAGCACTACCATAGCTATCGCGAAGAGAAGCTGGAACCAGTCGCCCCATGCTGCCTCGCCTGCACCGATCATGCCGAACTTCTTGAAGATCGTGATGATAAGTGAAGTAACTGTAGCTACAAGCATGAAGCACATAGGGAAGTAGAACATCTTGTTGTTCTTTCCGACATCACCAAGCCAGCAGCATACAGCGAGAAGAGCTATACCTGCAAGAAGCTGGTTTGCCGCTCCGAAAAGCCCCCAGATCTGTGAAAGTGAAAGTCCGCCAAGGATACAGCCTATAACGACCATAAGCAGTGTTCCGGTCAGAGGATGAGCAAGGAACTTGCGTACGCCGTCAGCATCCTTGTATGATGACTCGCCTTCTTTAAGGAAAAGCTCTGAGAACATGAATCTTGAAAGCCTCGTAGCCGAGTCAAGTGATGTCAGAGCAAATACTGAAACAGCAAGTGTCAGCAGAGCTGCTATGACATTATACTGTGTCGAGCCCTCAGGTCCGAACATGGTAGCGATACCTGCACCGAATGCAGCGGAAGGTGAACCGAAATCACCGTTAGTATACTTACTGAATACCATACCTACCGCGATCATTGAGATAACACCGAGTGCAGACTCGATAAGCATTGAACCGTAACCTATAGGCTTTGCATGAGCCTCATTTGCGATCTGCTTTGAGGATGTACCTGTAGATATAAGTGAATGGAATCCTGAGCAGGCTCCGCACGCGACCGTAATAAAGAGGGTCGGGAAGAGGAAGCCAAGGTTTGTTGTCCATCCTGCAAATGCAGGAAGCTGGAATGTAGCTGTCCCTGCAAATGATGAAAATACAATACCAAATATAGCTATAGCCATCATTGCGTAAAGCAGGAATGATGACAGATAGTCACGGGGCTGCAACATTATCCATACAGGGATCAGTGAAGCGATAGCTATATATGCGCCTATGAATACTATCCATGCAGTCCTGCCCATGGCAAAACCGACATTAAGACCAAGGATCGTGATAAGCACGATACCTATGATACCTATGCAGGTTGCAGGACCTGTCTTCATGCCGCCTCTGTTCGTAATAAGACCATAGATTATAGCCAGTACGATAAAAAGTACGGAAATGATAGCCGTTGTCTGGTTATTCGTAGGACCTGAAACAAATCCGAACTGTCCGGCATCAGGCGCAGTAAAGAACGTACCTGCAACGACGTTTACAAATGAAGCAACAACGAGCACAAGCACAAGAAGTGCAAACACTGTAAAGAGCTTCTTTGCCCGGTCTCCCATGGAGTCCTTGATTATCTCACCAACAGACTTACCGTCATGTCTGATGGAAGCAAAGAGTGATCCGAAATCCTGAAGTCCTCCGAAGAAGATGCCTCCTACAACGCACCACAGAAATACGGGAAGCCATCCGAAGACCGCCGCCTGTATAGGTCCGTTGATAGGGCCTGCACCTGCTATGGATGAGAAGTGGTGTCCCATCAGAACCGCAGGATGTGCCGGAACATAGTCGACTCCGTCCCCTCTTGTATTCGCAGGAGTCGGACGAGAAGGATCGATTCCCCACTGCTTCGCAAGCCAGCTACCATAGGTGATGTAGCCTATGACAAGCAAAACAATGGCAGCAAGAATAATGAGTAACGCTGTCATAATAACTCTCCTTTTCCTAAAAAATAATAAATGTTTACCGCGTAAATGCCGATCAAAGACCTTTTACGCTTATATTTGCAAAGAGCTCTTTCAGAATGCTGCCCTGACGGTTACAGACAGCCTTGCCTGAAGAAAGCTCATAAGCAATCACTCTCAGCTCGCTCCATCCCCACAGCATGAAGCGGTAGCTTTTGTAGCGGCGTGTTTTTTTTATTTTCTTTTTTGTCTCTCCGTCAATACTGTCAGTTATGATAACCAGTATCCCGTCGGAATTCCTGTGGTCAGGCTTCGGATCAGCCCTTTTAAGCGTCTCATCCCATACCTTGTCCACAAGCGCGTCATAGGCCGGCGCATCAAGCGAATCCATATCCGCGAAAAAAGCCGTCTCGCTGGAATCCATCTCGGTTATCTTCGCAGATCTTATAAGAAAATACTCCTCTCCGTGTGACTTAAATGTTGCCTCCGCCGCAAACGGCTCTACCGGAGTCTCACGGTTGATATCATAGTACTGCTCATATGAGGCTATGATTTTTTCAAGTACTTCCTGCCTGTCTATAACCTTACGCCTTTCAAAGTAAACCGGTGGAACAGCCAAAATACCCTTTCTCTTCCAAGGACGATCTCTTCGTCCATTTCAAGAATATAATTAGGGTATAATACCTTTCCTATGTCGGTAGCTATGGCATGATAACCCTGCCGCTCTATCAGATAATCCGCTGTTTTATCATCAACTATCCGCTGATAAAGCTCAGTCACCTCAAGATCGGAATGATTGGCTCCTCCGACCTCGATCACCATATTCATTCTGCCCTTGCTTCTCATATATTCAAGAAGCTCCGGCTCGTATACTACCTTAAAATCTTTCATACTGCGCCAATCAGTGC
>JAFUWM010000295.1 GCA_017483425.1 Lachnospiraceae bacterium
ACCTGCCAGCTCCAAATCCGGATTTATATTATTCGCATTTTGTGAAAATGTAAAGCCCCCAGATTTTTTTGAGTGTCGCTCCTGTATTTCTTTTTTTACATCCCGGGAAAAAGACATGCCGTTACCTGCCTTTTTGTCTTATCGTATCCTTGTCTATATCCCTGTGCTCTATCCTGATGCCATACTCGGCAGCCTCCGAAAGTCCCTTATACAGCTCCTCGGCAAGACATACCGACCTGTGCTTTCCTCCGGTGCAGCCGACAGCGATCACAAGCTGGTTTTTACCTTCCTTCACGTAATTCGGTATGAGAAAGAGGATCATATCCTGGAGCTTCTTTAGAAAAGTATGTGCCTCTTCAAAGGACATCACATAATCATGGACATTCTTGTCCTTTCCCGTGTCATTTTTTAATTCCTCAATATAAAACGGGTTCGGAAGAAATCTCACATCAAACACAAGATCCGCGTCGGCAGGTATCCCGTATTTGAATCCAAAAGACAGGATATTCACATATAGATTGCCGTAATTCTTGTTTGCGGCATAAATATCGTTGATCTCTTTTTTCAGATCACGTATAAGCATATGCGACGTATCCAGAATATAGGTCGCATTCTTTCTGAGGTATTTAAGCTGCTTCCGCTCCTCGGCTATCCCGTCCTCTATGCGGCCCTCCATTGCGAGAGGATGCGCGCGTCTCGTCTCCTTAAATCTTTTAACAAGCACACCGTCCTCCGCGTCAAGGAAGAATATTTCATAATCTATTCCCAGCGCTTTCAGGTTCTCCAAAGGTTTCCTGACCGTCGTAAGTCCCGTGCGGGCGTCTATCCCTATGGCTACCTTGCCAAGCTCGCCTCCGGGCACCTCCGCAAGCGGTCCCGTAAACAGATCCGCAAATTTTTCTATAAGAGGAGCAGGCAGATTATCTATACAGAAATATCCCAGATCCTCCATCATCTTCAATGTACTGCTCTTTCCCGCTCCGGACATTCCGGTTACTATAACCAGCTTCATGTCATTTTTGCTCCTTGCATCTTGATCTCACTATTAGACGTTTTATCCTTTTCTTTAGGAATATAAATCTCAATTTCAGTGCCGGTACCATATACGGATACGACATTTATGCCGCAGTGTGAGCCATAATTAAGCCGCATCCTTTCCGCTACATTAGACATACCGAAGCCCGCATTGTCCGCGGAAGGCTTTATATCTCCGTTTATTATACCCCTGAGGTAATTCAGCCTTTCTTCTGTCATTCCGATCCCGCTGTCTTTCACGGTAAGGTATATCCTGTTTTCTTCTTCCCGTCCGGATATTTCTATACTGCCCCCGCCTCTTTTATTCTTTATCCCATGATAGAGGGCATTTTCGACAACCGGCTGTAGTGTCATTTTTATTATAAGATATTTTTTCAATTCATCCGGAACATTTATACTATAAGAGAGAATATCACGATAGCGCTGTCTCTGTATATGAAGGTAAGCCCCGATATGCTTAAGCTCTTCATCTATTGTCACATAATCCCTCCCGCCGGAAAGCGCCGTCCGGAAAAACTGAGACAGAGAAGAAGTTATATCCTCAACTTCTTCTTTTCGTCCGTCCTCCGCAAGCCAGATTATATTATCAAGAGTATTATACAAAAAGTGGGGATTTATCTGTGCCTGCAATAGTTTTAATTCCAGATTCGCTACAGGCTCCGTTATCGACCTCGATATGAGGACGAAAAAAACTCCGGATGCCACAAGCACTATCAGGATTGACCATATCGTTATATTCATGACCCGGATACGCTGTTCATCCATCTGCCGGCGTATCTGCTCCATACTCTCGGATTCATAGTAGATATATTCCGATATCCTTTCCTGTACCAGCTCCGTAAGGATCCTTATATCGGTGTCAAGCCTCTCCATGTTGGCATCATAGGCCCCATCCGAGTCTATGGAATCATTTATATCATTCATCCGCTTTCTTAGCGTATCAAGAAGCTTTAATATGGAAGATATCCTGTCTCTTGCCTGACCTGAATAAGTACTGCCCTTCAGTCCGTCAAACGTACTCTCCACATCATTTATCAGATGATCCGGCGGTTCCATTCCCACCACATTTGAAACCTCGTCTTTTGTTACGGATCTGGCAACCATCTGATACATTACCGAATCAAAATTGTTTTTGAATTCAAGATTGTATTCATTTGCTTTGGTTACATTCTGAACAATAGAATCGTATGATCTGCAAAAGACATTCAGCTCATACATAAGGATCCCGGATATAATGATCAGAGGGATGATCAGTACAGCATACATGACTATAAGTCTGCGCCTGAGATTAATACGCTGAAAGCTGTTCATTTATCCTCTCCGGACGCTTTTCCGCGGGCTCTGAATTCCCGTGTCGTCATCCCCTGGGTTTTTTTGAAGGTATAGCTGAAATAATGCGGGTCTTTGTAACCCACCGTATATGCGATCTCGCTGCTCCTCATATCCGTGGTCATGAGAAGCTCCTTTGCCTTTTCCATACGCTTCCCTATGAGGTATTCTATAAATGTCTTTCCCATCTCCTGACTGAAGATTGAGGAGAAGTGATTGGGTGAAATATTAACATTGGCTGCAACCTTATTCAGAGAAATGTCTTCATTCGCATAGTTCTCATCTATATATTTCACGGCATTTCCCAAAAGCTTTGAGTATTTTTTGGCAGACGTTGAATCTCTGAGCTCTATTACCTTTCTCAGATATTTTTTCAGATATTTCTTTGTTTCAGCCGCGCTCCTTGATGCCGATATCAGTTCGTTTATATCCCCGCATTCATTCTCTATATCCGTGCTATCCGCGCCTATCTCCTTAATAAATCTTGCCATCGCAAGATATATATCCATTGTCAGATAATTGAGGAATACCAGACTGTTTATATTCTGCTCGCCTATAGCGGAAAATATGGAATCAAGTATCGGCTCCGCCTCCGCAAGCGTCCCGGTTCTGAGAAAACTCTCCATAGCTTTGTGCGGACTTTCCGCATCAAGGACAGGCTCTATATTAAACCTCCCTTTTCTGCCCTTACCGTCAACGGCTTTATCCGATGGCTCGGCTTCCTTGTTATCTTTGGCATTTACGGTAAATACTATCTTTTCCGTATTATCATCCGCAAAAAAGCGTCTTGCCAGCGCACGGGAGGCGTCATAGTACGTATTCCTGATCTCGGAAAGCCTGTTTACCACCCCTCCCACTCCGATAAAATATTCAAGATCGCTATATTTATTTAATATGTTTTGAACTTCCTTTGCCATCCCGGCTGTCAGCTCTCCGGCCTCCGTATCGCTATCCGCCATAGTAAGCACCGCCAGACCGTTTATACCCTTGTCAAATATTACATATTCTTTCCTTTCTTCGTACAGGCTCATAAGCTCGGTCTTCAACCGGTTTATGCTTTCCGAAAAGGAATCCGAGCTGGCTCCCGCCACTGTCAGGCTGATTAGCGTTATCTGATAGGCTTTTGAAGTAAGGGCTATCTCCAATTCCTTTGCCTTATCCAGTACCTCCGATGTACTCATGTCATTCATCACAAGCGCATCAAACAACCTGTTTTTTTCTATTATCAACCGCTCCGCCTGCTCTTCTTTTGCCCACTCTGTCTCAGAAGCCTCCAAAGCCCTTTCTTCCTCTATCTTGTCTGCAACAGAGCGTATAGAATCTTTAAGCTTCGCGGGAGATATCGGCTTCAGCAGATATTCCGTGACACCAAGCGATACAGCCTTTTGGGCGTAGGCAAACTCATCATATCCCGATAATATTATTATCTTTATATCCGGCAGTTCCTTTTTTACAAGCCCGGACAGCTCCAAGCCGTCCATAAAGGGCATTTTGATATCCGTGATCAAAATATCGGGCTTTTGTTCCAGTATCAGGGGATAAGCCAGCTCTCCGTCCGAGGCCTCACCGACGAACTCTATCCCCTCTTTTTCCCAGTCTATATGCTTTTTTATACCGTCACGCATGACGATCTCGTCTTCACAGAGAAACAGTTTAACCATGGTTTTAACAATAAGACATATTCTTCCTCCCGTCAAACAAAAAAAAGACTCTCCAATATCGGAAAGTCTTTTTATAGTGCGCAAGACAAGATTCGAACTCGCGACCTTCTGGTCCGTAGCCAGACGCTCTATCCAGCTGAGCTACTTGCGCAGAATATAAAATTTCAGCAACCCGTATGATACAAAAGAATAGCTGATATGTCAAGAGACGCGTTTGCTGCAGAACACTTCCGTGAATGCGGGCATGAAGCCTGACCTTATGGCAACATCCATGGAGTTTGAATGGCTTTCGGACGTGCCGTAAAAAGGAACCTTTCCCATAGAAAGGATTCTCTCTTTCAGCAAAGATACCAAGGCTACTGCCAGTCCTTTTTGCCTGTATTCCGGGATCACATCTATACCTATCTGCCACATGGTCTCACTGTCGGAGGATGCCCCCGCCATAGCCACTGCCTCACCGTTTTCATTGTACGCAGCTACAGCAATGACATCCGGGCAGTCCGGTATGAACATAAGCGCATTCGTAAAAGGATTTCCATCCTTAAAGCTTTTTATCTCCTCTGTATCAAACCATCTGGTTTCATAAGGAATTTCAAAATCATATCCTTCAAAGTCCATATCCGGAAGACAGTAAACATGCGTGTCGTGTATCATATACCCGTACGCGCCAAGCTTTGAATCCAGTTCCCTCAGGTTTTTATACTTACAGAACCATTCCGGCTTGTAAAGTCCGTATTCCTGCCTGCACCAGTCAAGGATCTGTCTGTCTGCTGACATATACATCTCTCCATGATATATTATAGCTCTGAAGAAAGGATCAAGCTCAGCAAAATACCTTGCTCCGCTTTTTCTTACAGCCGCGTTGATGTTTATTATTCTGTTTTTTTCATCATCTTCGCTGCAGTTTGTATCAAGCCTGAACTGCGCCCTGACGATCTCATCTATCTCTTTATTATTCATGGTCATTTTTACAAAGCAAAAGACCCTGAGCATATCTCAGAGTCTTATTTAATGGAGCTTCGGGGACTCGAACCCTGGACCGACCGGTTATGAGCCGGTTGCTCTAACCAACTGAGCTAAAGCTCCTTATTATACCTTCCCGAGCTGGGCTCGAACCAGCAACCCTTCGGTTAACAGCTGCAAAACATGCCCTTTGGCATGTTTTGAGTCGCGTTTATGCTCGCCATGCGAGCATGCGACCGGGGCGTTGACTTCTCA
>JAFUWM010000296.1 GCA_017483425.1 Lachnospiraceae bacterium
CCGACCTTTACTATAGTGCATGAGTACGAGGGCAGGCTTAAGCTGTACCACTTTGATGTGTACAGGATAGGAGATCCTGATGAGATGTGGGATATAGGGTTTGACGAATATCTGTACGGGGACGGGGTCTGCCTTATCGAATGGCCTGAGAATGTAGAGGAGCTCATCCCCGGTTCGGCGGTCAGGATAACCATAGAAAAGGATCTGAGCAAGGGGATGGATTACCGCAGACTGCAAATAAGAACTTCCTGATCAGATATGTGAGGTGGAAAGTGAAGCTTTTGGCGATAGACAGCTCGGGGCTTGTTGCGAGCGTAGCTCTTCTGTATGATGACATACTTGTGGGAGAGTATACCATACACAATAAAAAAACACATTCGCAGACGCTGCTGCCCATGATAGATGAGCTGATACGCATGGCGGATACCGATAAGCATGAGCTCGATGCGATAGCGGTCGCAGCGGGACCGGGCTCGTTTACCGGACTTCGTATAGGTGCGGCGACTGCCAAGGGACTGGCTCAGGCGTTCAGCATACCGATAGTTCCCGTATCAACGCTTGAAGGGCTTTCCTACAATCTGCAGGGAAGCAAAGATTTCGTATGCCCCATCATGGATGCAAGACGCTCCCAGGTGTACGCCTGTCTGTACGATGTGAGCAACGAGGAGCCGAGGGCGCTTATACGCGAGGACGCATACCCGATAGATGAGCTTAAGAAAGCAGTTTTGAAAAATAAGGGCGACCGTGTTATTTTTCTGGGAGACGGAGTGCCTGTTTATGAGGATTGGCTAAGGGATATCCCGGGCGTCGTATTTGCTTCGGACGCGGTGAGGTATCAGAGAGCATCGTCCGTGGCTGCGCTTGGAAGGCTTTATGCGGAGCAAGGCAAGGCAGTGCCTGCCAAGGACTTTGCGCCTGTATATCTCAGAAAAAGCCAGGCTGAGAGGGAACGCGAGGAAAAACGATGAAGGAGTATGGAGCCTGACCGGCTCCATCTTTTTGTGCGAATAGCGAATGCGATGCATGAAAGCTTGCTTTCATTGCATGGCTGAGCAAACGGTCATCGAGTAGGGGATGAATTTCCCCTACTCGATTCTGCCGGATTATGTGAGTATGCTGTGAATTCACTCTTGCCCTTTGAGTGTATTTGTGGTACAATAAGGTGTATTATTATGGATTCATGGGAGGAACCTCAGATGCTGGATGTATGCTTACTTGGGACAAGCGGTATGATGCCTCTGCCCAGACGGGCGCTGACAGCACTTATGACGCGGTTCAACGGAAGCTCTCTTCTGATCGACTGCGGTGAGGGAACCCAGATCACTATTCGGGAGAAGGGTTGGAGCCTCCACGATGTGGATATCATCTGCATCACGCATGTGCACGGCGACCATGTAGGCGGTCTGCCGGGACTGCTGCTCTCCATGGGCAACACGGAGAGGACGAATCCATTGCTGATAGTAGGGCCCCGCGGAGTAAAAAAGGTCGTGGATTCCTTGCGCATCATCGCGCCGGGACTGCCTTTTGAGATCCGGTACAGGGAATTGAATGAGGATTATGAAGTTATTGATGGCAAGGGATACACGATCGAAGCATTCAAGGTGAAGCACACCATAACGTGCTACGGATACTCGCAGATCATAGAGAGAGCCGGCAGATTTGATGCCGAAAGGGCAAAGGCTCTTGATATTCCGCTTCAGGCGTGGAGCCGCCTGCAAAAGGGCGAGACGCTTACCATGGATGGGCGTACATTTACCCCTGATATGGTCTTAGGTGAAAAGAGGAAGGGGCTGAAGGTCACGTATTGCACTGACTCCAGACCCGTGCCGTCCATATCCAAGGCCGCCGCAGGTGCAGATCTCTTCATATGCGAGGGGATGTACGGCGAAGAAGGGATGGAGGAAAAGGCAAAGGATAAAAAGCATATGACCTTTGTTGAGGCGGCTGCGCTCGCAAGGGAAGCAGGAGTCTCAGAGCTCTGGCTCACACATTTTTCACCGTCGCTTATAAGACCGGGAGACTATGTGGACAGAGCGAGGGAGATATTTGCCAACACGTACACCGGCAAGGACAGGAAAACCAAGGTGCTCAACTTCGCAGATGAGGAAGAGTGATCGTGTACGGCTCCCAATGGGAGTAATATTTGTAACCGGTTTATATAAAATAGATATAAAATATCAGAAAGGAGGAGAACATGGCTCAGAGTCCGGCAAAAAACAATAAGTCAGTGAACAAGTCAATGGAATTTGTTGCCAAAAAGAGACGTTCCATCGTCACGTTCTCCTTCGTTATATGCCTGATAGCGGTAGCGGCTATCGGCGGATACTATCAGGTGATGAAGCATCAGAAGATGCAGTCCGAGGTGAAGACGCCGACTACGGAGCTTGAGAAGTTGATCGCCAAGGATCTCGAGATCGGATATCCCGAGACGCCCACGGAGGTGATGAAGCTGTGGGGCAGGATCAACCAGTGTATCTACAACACCAGTATGTCAGATGAGGAGTTCAGTGACCTCTTTCATCAGCTGAGAGCCATGTACAGCTCCGATCTGCTTGACGCCAATCCCGAGGAGAAGCATTTGGAAAAATTTAAGGCTGAGGTCGAGCAGTTTCAGAGTGACAAGAAAAAGGTTGTAAGCTATAACGCCGAGACGGGCGCCTCCGTGCGCTACAAAACCATCAACGACAGGGAGTGCGCATACATAACCATATCGTATTTTATGAATACCGGCGGAAGAGCCTACGCCAAATCATATCAGGATTTTATACTGGTCAAGCAAAATGACCGGTGGAAGGTATTTGGATTCAAGGAGGGCAGTGAGGAGCCCGCAACCAAGGGAGAGGTAACCGGCGAAGGATAAGACAAATGGAAGTACTTGCTATAGAGAGCTCGTGTGATGAGACGGCAGCCGCCGTTGTGCGCGACGGAAGATATATACTGTCCAATATAATCGCATCGCAGATAGAGATCCATAAGCTGTATGGAGGGGTCGTTCCCGAGATCGCATCGAGAAAGCATATAGAGGTCATAAATCAGGTTATAGACGAGGCGCTTGAAGCTGCCGGTCGAAGGCTTGATGATATGGATGCGATATGTGTGACCTACGGTCCGGGGCTGGTCGGAGCGCTTCTCGTCGGCGTAGGTACGGCAAAGGCACTTGCTTATGCGGCAGATAAGCCGCTTGTCGGTGTTCACCATATCGAGGGTCATATCGCTGCCAATTATCTGGAGTATCCCGAATTAGAGCCGCCATTTTTATGTATGGTCGCGTCAGGCGGTCACTCACACCTTGTTATAGTGCAAGACTACGGAGAATATGAGGTGCTGGGGCGAACGAGGGATGACGCGGCGGGAGAGGCGTTTGACAAGGTCGCCAGAGCCATAGGGCTTGGCTACCCCGGAGGACCGAAGATAGATAAGCTTGCGAGAGAGGGAGATCCGGCTGCCATAGAGTTTCCGAGAGCCTCCATAGACGATGCACCATATGATTTTTCCTTCAGC
>JAFUWM010000297.1 GCA_017483425.1 Lachnospiraceae bacterium
GTCAAGGAAATTATCGGGCTCCGGCGCCCCCGTATTGCACCCTGCCGCGGCTATGGCCTTTAGATGCTCTACTTCATCATCTATGGGAAGCTGCCAGATATTTGCTTCATAGGGATAGTCTATCCTCACACCATGGGTCCTGATCTTTGTGACCCGGTCAAAGGATGCCATCTCGTCCTCTCCCATGAACCTGAAAAGAAACTCATTTACCTTAGGACGTCTCACATCTATGAAATGTCCCCCGCCTGTATCAAGCGGTGTTCCGTCCACATCCTCCGACCTGCAGAGTCCCCCTGCCTCGCTCAAAACCTCTATGACCCTGAAATCCTCTATCCCCATATCGAGGAGCTTATTTGCAAATGTAAGTCCTGAAGGACCGGCTCCGATTATCAGATACTTCATTTCTTATTGAATTCCTTTAGTATTTGATCCACGGAGGATCTCATCTCCTCTATGCTCCCGTCATTATTTATGATCCTTGCGCAGTGCTTCCTGTACTCCTCATCAGAAAGCTGCGAATCATATATGGCGTCCACCTTTTCGTCGCTGTATCCCCTAGTCTCTTTGAGCCTTTTTCTTCTGGTTTCAGGGGATGCGTATACATACCAGAGCTCATTCAGGATCTCACCATAGCCGCATTCTATAAGGAGCGCCGCCTCCACAAAAAAGTAATCATGCCTGCCGGATATCCTCTCCGCCGCCATCCTGTCAAGTATGAGGCTTAAAACGGCGGGATGCACTATGGCGTTTATCTCATCACGGAGACCTGTATTCCCAAACAGTTTCTTTGAATATCTCTCCTTATCCGGAAAGCCTTTCTCATCAAGGACGTCCTCTCCCAAGATCTTGACTATCTTATCAAATACCGGACTTCCCGGAATATATAGCTTCTTTGCCTCCTCATCTGCCTGGAAAACGGCACAGCTTGTATTCTCCATAAGGTATTTCATCACCTCGGACTTCCCTGAGCCCACTCCACCCGTTATCCCTATGAAAGCAGTCTGCTTTATCTCCTCGTCAGTGTGCCTCATAGAAATCCTTCCCGGTATTTACATCAACCTCAAGAGGTACCGCAAGTGCCGCTGCGCCCATCATGCCTTCAAGGAGTATCTGCTTCACGGCTTCCTCCTCGCCCAGAGCAGTCTCTATCAAAAGCTCGTCATGTATCTGCAGTATAAGCTTTGATCCAAGCCCTTTTTCCTTCAGCATGTCATGGACTCTTACCATGGCTATCTTCATGATGTCGGCCGCCGTTCCCTGTACGGGCATGTTCATGGCCACTCTCTCCCCGAACTGCCTTCGCATGAAGTTTGATTCCTTAAGCTCGGGTATCGGCCTTCTCCTGCCGAAATATGTGACAGCCGCCCCGTCCTTTTTGGCGGATGCCACCAGCCCGTCAAGATAACTCTTAACTCCGGGGAAAGTCTCAAAATACTGGTCTATATAATCCTTTGCCTCTTTTCTTGATATTGACAGGTTCTCCGACAGTCCGAAGGAGCTTATGCCGTATACTATGCCGAAGTTTACAGCCTTGGCGTTTCTCCTCATCTGTGGTGTCACATCCTCATAATCCACATGGAACACATGCGCTGCCGTGGAAGCATGTATATCCTGCCCTGCCCTGAAGGCATCTATAAGCTTCTGATCACCTGACAATGCCGCGAGGATCCTCAGCTCTATCTGCGAGTAATCCGCGTCGGTAAAGCTGTATCCCTCACGCGGGATGAATACACGCCTCAGCTCTCTGCCGCGCTCCGTCCTTATGGGTATATTCTGCAGATTCGGATCCGCCGACGAGAGCCTTCCTGTTGCCGTCACGGTTTGGTTGAATGTCGAATGTATGCGGCCGCCCTCATCTATATAATCCGCCAGTGAATCCGTGTATGTATTCTTGAGCTTGTAAACGCTCCTGTATTCAAGTATCTTTCTTACTATGGGCTGCTCCTCCGCAAGCTTCTCAAGCACATCCGCCGCTGTGGAATAGCCGCTCTTTGTCTTCTTACCGCCGGGAAGTCCCAGCTTTTCAAAGAGGATCACTCCGAGCTGTTTCGGAGAGTTAATATTAAACTCCTCACCCGCGTCATTGTATATTTCCTGCTCAAGCGCTTTGATATCCTTGTCGAGTCCGGCGGATATCTCAAGCAGGGCTTCCTTTGAAGCCCTTATGCCCTCCTGCTCCATTTCAAAAAGAACAAAGGCAAGCGGCATTTCAACCTCTGTGAAGAGCTTATCCATGTGAAGCTCTGCAAGTCTCTCATAAGCCTCCGATCCTTTTTTCAGCGCTTCATACGCTCTCTCTGAAGCTTCCTCGGGAACGCTGTAATCATCAATCAGCGGATTTAAGAGATAGTCCATTAAAAGCACATCCCTTAATCTTTCTCCATAGCCGATACTGCACGCATTAAGCTGCTTTTTGATGTCGTATGTATAGTAATGCCCCTGTCCTTCCCTTATAACGCTCTCCAAATGCGCCCTCAGGTACATAGGTGATACAAAGCCGCTTATCCTTATATGACAGAGCCGCCCTGAAGCCATGGCAAGATATGCCCCATCTTCATCAAAGGCAAGTCCCGCCCTGTCATTTTTTTTTATCTCCGCAAAGATATCCTCGATCTCACCCAGATCAGTGACTTCCTCAAAATCATGTCTTGAAGCCTCGGCCGCCGCCGCGGTCGTCGATTCATCAAAGTATTTAAAAAGACTTTTTAGCTCGAGCTCGTTGAATTTATCATAGGCTGACGCATTGAAGAGATCTCCCTTTTGGGCTCTGCTCCATGAAAAATCTATGTCCGCGGATGTATCGATCGTTGCAAGCTTTTTTGAAAGGACTGCCAGATCAAAGTTCTGTTCAAGCGTTTCCCTTATTGATTTTTTTGATATTTCCGGTATATGCTCACGCAGATTCTCAATGCTTCCATACTGCTGTACAAGGCTTACTCCCGTCTTTTCGCCTATTTTCGGCACCCCGGGTATATTGTCCGAGGAATCCCCCATGAGAGCCTTTAGTTCAATGATCCCCTCAGGAGTCACACCGTATTTTGCCTCCACATCATCCGCGTATAGGATATCCACAGTCGTCTCGCCCTTAGACGTGTGCGGAAGCCTTATCTTTACGGTGTCCTTAGTTGCAAGCTGCAGCAGATCACGGTCTCCCGACAGGATCACCGCTTCCTTGCCGTCCTTCATCGCTATACGGCTTATCGTACCTATGATGTCATCAGCCTCAAGCCCTTCTTTGGATATGATCTCTATATCCATCGCTGTAAGAACGTCTTTTATCAAAGGAACCTGCTCCCTGAGCTCGTCAGGCATCGCATGTCTCGTGCCCTTGTATGCCTCATACATCTCGTGCCTGAAGGTCGGAGCATGCTCGTCAAAGGCTACCGTGATATAATCCGGCTCCTCCTCCGATATGACCTTGAGCATTATATTTAAAAATCCAAGTACGGCGTTCGTATGCACACCCTTACTGTTTGTAAGGATCGGAAGTCCGTAAAAACCTCTGTTCAGCATACTATGGCCGTCTATCAGTAATATTTTTTCCTTCATAATCCCTCAAAAGATCCACAGGATCAAAACACACGCAATAAGTACAAATACCGCTGTCATCTCAATGAGATAAACGGCGGTACTGAACTGGGTAAGGCGCTGTATGGCCTCCTCTGTATCCGTAAGCATTGTTTCAAGGTCAGCATGCAGGTCGATGGTCTCCCCGCTCTCCACCCTTGCTATCCCCTGATCCACCAGATAGCTTATCTCTATCTCCTCACGGCAATCACTGCACTTTTTCAGATGCCCTGTAAAAGCCCTCGCCTCCTTAAGCGAAAGATTCCCTGAGAGGTATCTGGGAATGAGCCCCTGTATCTCCTTGCAGCTTTTCTCATTTCTGCCGTTTTCTTTCATAAGAGAACATTATACCATATTAAAGATGAAACCTGAACAGGGTATCGTTTATTTCGGACATGCTTCCGGCTATGGCTGCGGCACCAAGATCTTTCATTTCTTCGGTATCCCCGTAGCCAAAAGATACGCCTACGCTCGATATGCCGGTATCCGACGCGCCCGCTATGTCAAACTTTGTATCTCCCACAAGGACGGATGAACCGATAAAATATGGATCCTCCGAAGCATTGCGCCTAAAGAGCTCATGCAGCACCTGACTTTTGGTATCTATCCTCCCGTCGGGAGTAGAACCCACTATATCATCAAAAAAATCTGTCATGTCAAAATGCTTCATCAGCTTCCGGCACATGTGCTCGGGCTTTGATGAGCAGACATAAAGCCTGTAACCGTCTGACCTCAAACCTTCCAGACATTCCCTGACACCGGGATAGGGTTCACACTCAAATACTCCCTCAGGCTCATAGCGCTCTCTGTATATCTTCACGAGCTCTCTTGCCTTATCCATATCAAGACCGTATCTTCTGGTATATGTGTATACAAGGGGAGGTCCCACAAAAAAAGAAAGATCATGATAATCCTCAACTTCGACCCCGATGGTTTTGAGGGCATATTGAGCGCATTTCATTATTCCCTCGCCGGTATCAAGAAGCGTGCCGTCAAGATCAAAGAGTATATTTTTCACAGGAACGGTCTTCTTGCTGACAAGCTTTCCCTTTTCATAGGTCAGGTCGTAGGATATGCGTTTCTTTCCGTCAAGCAGCCCGTTCAGGAAGAACCTGTCGCCTTCCCACAGGGAAAGCCCCATGATCTCATCATCAGGGATGAATTTAAGCGTACCTTCGCTGCAGGGGGTTCCGTTCATGACAGTTTCAGCCTGTCCGTCCGTTATCCGGGCAGAGTACAGATACATTTCCTCGTCTTCATATTCATCATTTCTGAAATATATGATGCCGTGAAAAACATATGAGGAGAGCTCTATGCCTGTCTCCTCTCTTACCTCCCTGATAAGGCATTCTCCGGCGGTTTCAGCTCCCTCAAATTTGCCGCCGACTCCGATCCATTTGCCCTCGTTTACATCATTCGGCTTTTTATTTCTGTGCAGCATCAAGGTTTTGCCGTTATTTCTCAGATAACAAAGCGTTGATTTAAACATCCCTGTTCCTTTCAGACTTTCACTCACTCCTCACGCTTCCAAACGTCCGTCGCCATGACCTTGTTTACAAGCTGTCCTATGCCCTCTATCTCACATATGACCTCGTCTCCGTCTTTCAGGAAAACCGGTGGCTCCATTCCCATGGCAACTCCCGAAGGGGTGCCGGTGGCTATCACAGTGCCGGGAGAAAGCGTCATCCCTTTTGACAGTATCTCTATTATCTCGGGTATACCGGTTATGAGGTTCCTCGTGTTTGACGACTGGCGAAGCTCGCCATTCACATAGGTTTTGATATCGAGCTCCGGTATCCCGTTAAATTCATCCTTTGAGACGATGCAGGGACCCATCGGCGTGAACCCGTCCAGACTCTTGCCGAAGTACCACTGCTTATGTCTGGTCTGCAGATTACGCGCGGATACGTCATTTATTACGGTGTAACCAAATATATAATCAAGTGCGTCCTCTGCCTTTACATCGTATGCTTCTTTTCCTATCACCACACCAAGCTCTGCTTCATAGTCAAGCGAATCACAGATATCCTCATGCATAGGTATTATGCTTCCCGTTCCCTGTGAATAATCAACTCTTTTCGAGAAAAAGATAGGATCAGGCTTATCCTTTGAAAAAGCGTCCCTGTCAAAGCTCTCCGCTTCTTTTGCATGATCTGCATAGTTTATCCCAAGGCAGATAACATCCTGTCTGGGATGGGGTATGGGAGACAGTATCTCAACATTCGGACTGTCAAGCTCCACCACTTCCGAAAGTCCCGGGATATTACCGTCATGTCCTTTGAGCAGCAGAACGTTCATGGTCTTATAAGCCCTTAATATATACGCCCGATGCCCGTCCTTTGATGCTGCCACATGA
>JAFUWM010000298.1 GCA_017483425.1 Lachnospiraceae bacterium
TATACGTACTTCTATACGGTAAACCCGGGACATCCTGACGGTGAAGAGCTTCAGATAAGGATATGTACGGAGCAGCTTGCGGAGGATGAAAGCCTTGTGGCACTGTGGGATACAGGAGAGAATCTCTATCTTATGAGCAGGGAATTCTATGATGAGAAAGTTGCGGGAGGCTACAGATGATCACTCTTTCGCAGCTTGTAGAGGGTCTTTCGGACGGATATTTGGCAGCTCAGGCAGCGGTGATCACGATGCTTTTCGTGACGGGACTACTTTTTACCAGGGCTTCAATGTCACGGATCAGTGGATCTGAGATATGGGCTATGCTTCTTGCCTTTCCGGCGGGACTTGCCATGTTCGCTGTTTCGGGATATATGATGCTCTGTCTTGGGATACCGTTTAATACATGGAGTGTAATGACGGCAGTACTACTTGAAACCGGAGTCAGTCTGTATATTATATATAGAAGAAACAGGTTGGTTGACATAAATAATAATTCACTGAAAGCATCGGGGACGGAGCAGAGACCGGATAGCTCAGATGTAGTTGACATAAATGGCGACAAAAGGATAGTTTTCCTGTATTTAACAAGTTTTGCTGTGGTTTTTGTCATAGCATTTATGTTGACTGCTAATCCGTTTAAGATAGTCGTGGATAATGACAGCTTCTTTTATTTTTCCGCGTATCCGAATGCTATCGTAAGTGAGGGGAGATATATCAGATACTTTGATGTTTTTCTCACGGATGCTGCGCCTATAGGAAGCATTGTACAGACATTGCCGTATCTTTTCGGGTTCTCGGAGACCTTCGGTATACAGTATTTTCTGGATCTGGATTTTATCCTGATATTCCTTTATGCCCTTTATAGTGAACTCACGGACTTCATGGGAAAGCGTGAAGCTGTCATATGCAGCATGGCAGCGGTCTTATTCCTCATTACCTCATCCGCCTACCTTACGACGGCGAAATGGATAATGGCCGGTGTTTATTTCATGTCCTATTACTTTATCACGGCTTATATCGGATATATGTTTTCCAAAAAGCAGACGACAGAGCGGGCGTATGTGCTGCTGGGCATGATGATCGTTATGACTTCGATGCTGAGGCATGAAGGCGTGATGCTGTCAGTGGTTCTGATCCTCACTTTATCGGCGCTTGCGGGTTATAAGGGACGTGAGCTGGCACTTAGCTGTATACTGCCGATGCTTATCGCATCCGTACTATATTATATAAGGGTATTTGTCATACTTGATGTACATCCCCTGTATGCGTTCCTGACATCTGAAAAGGCAATTTTCATGGTGGCGGTGATGCTGATCTGCTTCATTTATCTGCTGTTTATCAGGGACAGGCTTCCCGGGAGGCTTATCACAGGCACTTCTGTTATACTGCCGGTGGTCATAATCCTTGCCAATATGGCTCTGTTTTTGCTCAGGGGAAAAAGATATCTGGGAAATCTCTATATGTTTTACCTGAATCTAAGGATCGGCGCAGGGTGGGGGTATTTCGGCTATATTGCATTGTTTACAGTAATTTTGCTTGTGATCAGGGCATTTATCAGGAAAGAAACTTACATACTGTTCTTTGATTCACTTATGGTTTCTTATGTGTTTGCTGTATTGCTGGTTGCTTTTGGCCGCGGGGATTCACTGAGAAAGGGTGTAGGAGACTCAGGGAACAGAGTGATGCTCACAGCCGTGCCGCTGATCGTTTTCGCGATAGTGCTTAGGGTATTTATAAAGCCAAAAGACAGAGGATCTTCGGGACAGGTGATAAGGTGATATGATAAGAAGCTTGGATAAAAAACTCAGGGGAACGCATATCGCAGAAGTTATATTCGGCATACTTGCTGTGGCGCTTATAATAAGGGCTTTCTACGGTTTTTGCCAGTCTGATGAGAGCTTCTATGTAGCGACCGCCGGGCGGTTTTCAGGCGGAGATCTTGTATTCGCTGATGAGTGGCATCCCACACAGCTTGCAGCTTTGATAACTATGCCGGTCTATAAGCTGTACACTTTGATAACGGGCGGTACATATGGTGTTTTGGTTTTCTTCAGGATACTATATGTCGTTTTGACCTTTGTTGAAGCCTGTATTGTATACAGGATGATCTCAAATTCCGGTCTGACGGGAGACTGCTCAATCGGAAATACTGTTCCCGCGCTTATGCTGTCGCTCTTTCTTATGCTGTACTGTCATCTCAATATGCCGACTCTGTCGTATTATACCATGTCATTTCACTTCTTCATCACGGCGTTTTTGGTCGTATATTGGGGCCGGCAGAGGAAAGGTACACATTATATAGCGGGAGGAGTGCTGTTTGCTCTTTCGGTGCTTAGTCTGCCCAGCCTTGCGGTAGCCTATATCATTATCATGTGCTTCCTGTCGGTGAGTTGTATATTGGTGAGCAGATTAAGGCGTCCGCTCCTACTATTCACGGCAGGCGTACTGATTCCGCTTGTGATATTTATCGTTTACCTCTATGCAAGCGGCAACTCGATTGCAGGATTGCTTGCAAACCTGCCTTACATAATGTCAGACGGCGAACATGACAGAGGATACGTCGAATCTTTTAAAGTCTTTTTCAGAGCCATTTCAGACGTGTTTGGGAAGATATACTACCTGAGCATAGTGCTAGTTATTCTTGCACTCCTTACTTATGTCAATAAAACTCTGAGCAGATATTTAAGACCATATATATTGTTGGCCGATACGATTTTGTTCATATATTATGTGGTTATAGCATGCAGATATACCGGATTTATGAATACAGCATTTGCATTATTTGTATTCCCTCTGTTCTTCCTTACGGAAAAAAAGAACTGGTATGTATTTCTGACCATGTTCATGGGAGGACTTATCTTCTCGATGACATACTCGTTTTCAAGCTTTTGCGACCTGTATGTACTGTCTATCGGGCATGGAATAGCTGCAGGCGGCGGAATACTACTTATTTGGGATTATATATGCGAGAAATCCTCGCAGGTTTCGTCAAAGAAGCAGGGCGGATCCGGCGTAAAAGATGACGGGTCGCATATTGCGGATCTTGCTGATCGGATTTTTGTCCGGATAGCCGTGGCTTCAGCTGCTGTTTTAATACTTATAACGGCAATATTGAGGTTTTCGTATGTGTACAGAGATGACCGGATAGGAAATCTTGATACCCGCATATCCTCAGGACCTGCGGCGGGGCTTATAACATCCCGGGAACATAAAGAACAATACGAATCAGTCTTTCACACTATAGAAAAATACACATCAAAACATGACAATTCAGAAAATAATATCGATAAGATATTATTTTCAAAGATCCTGCCATGGGGGTATACGGCATCCGGGCTTAAAGCAGCCGCGCCTGATACATGGCGCAATGAAATTTCAAGCGAAAGACTTATGGAGTACTATGAGCAGCATGAAATGCCTGATCTGGTCTTCGTTCTTGACGCGGATGTAGCCTCATATGAAAGCTCCGGTGATGTAGAGGCGGATC
This sequence comes from Lachnospiraceae bacterium, assembly GCA_017483425.1. Classification (GTDB taxonomy): domain Bacteria; phylum Bacillota; class Clostridia; order Lachnospirales; family Lachnospiraceae; genus NK4A144. The sequence continues at coordinate 3,488 of JAFUWM010000298.1, forward strand.
CCACTCCGAACGAGAACGATCTTTCGGGGGGATTTGCTGCTGTTCTTTCTTCCGAATATAAAAGACATGAAGAAGAGAAGTGCATTGTTTATGTCAGGAAATAAAATATGCTGTCAGATATCATAAAGACCTGGCCGTTTATTCTGGCCGCATCATTCGTATTAGACGCTATTATTGGAGATCCGAAATGGCTGCCACACCCTGTCAGACTCATGGGAAGGGTGATTTCCTATTTTGACGCTAAATTGAACAGGAAAGAATATAATAACACTTTGCGAATTTTTTTGGGGGCAGTATTTGCAATGCTTTTCACGGGTTTTGTCGGATTGATCAGCGGGGTGTTATTATTAATTTGCTTCAAGATCAATTATTGGCTGGGAATCGCAATTGGAGTAATTATGTCAACCTATTGTCTGGCAGGACATGATTTAATAAAACATGCTATGAATGTTTATAACTATCGATATGATTTAAATAAAGCGAGATCGGCTGTCAGTATGATCGTGGGCAGAGAAACGTCGGCTTTAAGTGAGCAGGGTGTTATAAAAGCAACTATAGAGAGCGTTTCAGAGAGTTTATGCGATGGGGTAATAGCACCTGCTTTTTATATTATCCTTCTCGGGCCTATGGGTGGGATGATATATAAGGCGGTTAATACCATGGATTCCATGATCGGATATCACAATGAAAGATATGAGTATTATGGTAAACCAGCAGCAAAAGTAGATGATATTTTTAATTTCATACCATCCAGATTAAGCGCTATCTGCATTATTATAGCTTCTGCTATGATTAAAAATATGGATCATAAAGAAGCATACAGGATATGGAAACGGGACAGGCTTAAACACGCAAGTCCTAATTCGGCTCAGGCAGAGAGTGCCATGGCAGGTGCTTTGAGATTAAGACTGGGCGGTCCGGCAGTTTATTTCGGAAAGACGGTGGATAAACCCTATATAGGTGATGATAATGGAAAGATCATAGAATGGAAAGAAATCAGGAGAGCCTGTATCCTCATGTATACCGCTGCTCTCCTGATGGTTTCGTCTGTATGCTTTTTTTCTCTGTTATTTAGTACTTTTATTTACCCAGTATCGCGTTAAGATCGCCTACAGGCACCTGCTTGATATAATATTCCGCATTACCTGTGTAAGTCCAGTTAGCAAGAAGCCTGTCCCATTCAGACGGGGTGAAAGTTCCGGTTGTTCCGTTCTGGTCCTTGAATACGATATTGCCTGATGCGTCTTTTGAGATGCTTGAGCCGGTGGATGCAGCGGATTTGGTTGATGTCTGGGCTCCAGAGCTTGCTTTTACAGTAGGCGCTACTGCTACGCCCTCAGTGCTGCCGTTTGAAGTAGCACCTTCTGCAAGGGCGACAGGATCTGATTTAGCGAGAGAAGTACCCGATCCACCTACAGAATTAACATAGTTTATGATACCGGTTGCATCTGCGTGGGCAAGACCCGATACACCCTGTGAATCCAAAATGGAGCGGTCATACTCATTATCCATGAAGCAGTGCTCAACGATTATTGTAGGTACCCCGAGAGCGACACCATTCCTTATTATGCCGTAATAGTCGCCGGAGTTACCGAGCTTTGTTTTTACGCCCTTGCTTACTAAGCCAAGACCTGTAAGCTGCTGCATAATATTACTACCGACAGAGTAGCCTGTTGTGTAGTAGCTGCCGTAAAGTGAAGTCCAGATCTCAGTGCCGTTAAGTGTGTGAGTACCCGATGAGTTGAAGTGGATGCTTATCATAAGGTCAGCATTTACAGACTTTGCATATGCGGCTCTCTGCTCAAGATCAAGGCTTACATCTCCCGTTCTGGTCATATAGGTTGTGATACCTGCATTATCAAGCTCGGATTTTACCTGAGTCGCGACAGCGAGATTCAGAGACTTTTCCATATATGGAGGGTAGAAAGCTCCCGCACCGCTTGTGCCTGCGCCTCCGTGTCCGGGATCCAGTACTATCGTCATGGCGTTCGCCTTTGTTCCGATGATCAATGAAATAAAGAGACAAAGTGCCGCTGTCATGAAAAAATTAAAGAGAATTTTCTTATTAATAAATGTCATTCGTTTAACTCCTTTTGAATATATGAATTAATCAGGATCAAATTGGTTTACCATAAACATTGCAATATTAACATATATGTAACAATTCAGTCAATGTGAATCGCTGAAAAATGATATTAAATTGGAAAAATAATATGGAAAGGGATAGTAAATAATAAAAAAGAGGATTCAATTTTAACGATGAATCCTCTGAACAAACAAAATAATATTAGTATGAAAATACCTGTATCAAGTCATTGCAGCAAAAAGCGCATCTATCTCTGCCTGTGAAAGAACACGGTTTTCATTTCCGCCGGCAGGTGGTGCTGCTGGAGCAGGGGCAGCAGCGGGTGCAGGTGCCGCCGGTGCAGCAGCCGTGAACGTAGGGTTCATA
>JAFUWM010000025.1 GCA_017483425.1 Lachnospiraceae bacterium
CATCCGGAAACGGCAGGGAATCGGGGATATATGACAAAGATAAGAATGAGCTTGCCGTATATGCAAGGAGTATAGTGGTGTTAAGGGCCGTATGACGGGAACTGCCTTAAAGCTAATAGCCGTCATATCCATGCTTATAGATCATACCGGAGACGTGCTTTTTCCGGGAACGATGTGGCTAAGATATATAGGCAGGCTAGCATTTCCCATATATTGTTTTTTGCTGGTGGAGGGTTTCTTTCATACCAAAGATCTCAGGCGGTACATGTTCAGGCTGCTGCTTTTCGGGCTTATATCCGAGATACCTTTTGATCTTGCGTTTTATGAGACCCTGTTTACACCTGATCACCAGAATGTATTCTGGACGCTGCTTTTCGGACTTATGGCCATATCTCTTATGAACATGGTCAGGTTTGATAATATTTATTTAAGGACTGCAGCGCAGATGCTGATAGCTATACCTTTCGGGGCGGCGGCACAGCTTATACATTCGGATTACAGGTGGATAGGCGTCGGACTCATTGCCAGCATGTATCTGTTTCATGGTTTTGAGATATTAAAGATAGGTACGGGAGCCGTGCTTTTGCTTCCTGTGTTTACCAATAGCATAGAATATTTTGGATTGCTAAGTTATCTTCCCATGCATTATTATAATGGGAGACTGGGAATAAAACGCGGATTGCCGGGAACGATACTGAAGTGGTGCTTTTATGCTTTTTATCCGGCGCATCTTTTGATACTTGCATTAATAAGGGACAGGCTGTGGATATATTAAGACATTTTCTAACAATAACCGAGCACAGGATGGAGGTCATGAAGTATTGCTTCAAGTGCGGACTGTATTGGCAGGGGCTTACGCATGACCTTTCAAAGTATGCTCCGATCGAGTTTATGAACGGCGCAAGGTATTATCAGGGATACAGAAGTCCCAATAATTCAGAGCGTGAGGATAAAGGGTATTCGGAATCATGGATGCATCATAAGGGGAGAAACCGCCACCATTATGAGTATTGGATCGATTATTGTTCTGAGGTATCCTTGGCAGCTCCTGAATCCGGGGGCATGATCCCCGTGGAAATGCCTAAAAAATACCTTGTCGAGATGATATGTGACCGTATAGCGGCATCCAAGGTATATAATAAGGGAAGGTACACGGATGATATGCCGTTAAAATACTATGAGAAATCCATGGACAAGATCCTGATGCATGAAAACACAAAGAAGGAGCTGCATGCCTTTCTTAAAATGATAGCTGTCTTTGGAGAGGATCGTACTTTTAAGTTTATAAGGGAGAGGTATTTGAAGAATGGATAAGATCACTATAGAAGCGAAGGTGGATAACTTAAACGAGGTGCTCGCCTTTATAGATGAGAAGCTTGAAGCGAATAACTGTCCAATGAAGATACAGACACAGATAGATATCGCTGTCGAGGAGATTTTTGTAAATATAGCAAGCTATGCCTATACTCCGGATACCGGCCTTGCGACAATCAGCGCTGAAGTATCGGAAGAGCCCCTTGCTATCACGGTAAGCTTTTCGGATAAGGGGATACCCTATGATCCGCTTGCGAAGGAGGATCCGGACATTACCCTTTCCGCGGAGGAGAGGCAGATCGGCGGACTCGGGATCTATATGGTAAAGAAGAGCATGGATCACGTATCCTATGAATATAAGGACGGTCAGAATATATTTACTATCATGAAAATGCTTGAATAGAATAGTATGCATGAGCTTCCTGCAACAGAAGATCTGATAAAGACTCTTGACGAGGAGTCTGCAAAAAAGAATATATCCGAAATAAAAGAAGTACATCTGGTCATAGGCGAGTTATCCTCATATATAGGGGAGTGCGTACAGATGTACTTTGATCTTTTGTCTGAGGGGCATACCTGCGAGAGGGCAAAGCTTGTATTCACATATAAAAAGGCCAGATTCAAATGCTTATCATGCGGTCATGAATTCGACCATGACAGAGATTTCACCTGCCCTTCCTGCGGGGGAGAGGGCAGACTCATAAAAGGAACAGGAAAAGAATTCCTAATCAGCAAGCTTGTGTATGATGATGCAGTTTCCTGAATGAAACTTCTCCATCGGGCCGTTCATCACGATGGTTTTCTCCTGCAGATTTATACGGAAGAAAGATATGGTGCTGGATTCATTGTTTATGGACAGCAGATACTTATCATCATCGGATATCGCTATATCCTTGGGAAAGTCTCCTGATATGGGCAGGGTAAAGAGCTTTGTCAGCATACCGGTCTTTTCGTCACGGTCAAAGGCCGATACCGAGTTATCGCCTGCGTTTGAACAGTACATATGTCTGCCGTCGTGTGAGAGCTGTATCGCGTATGCCGCGGTATTTCCCGCGTGGTAATCGTTTACGGTGCTTACGGACTGGATCTTCTCGAAATCAGGAGTGCCGTTCTTTCCCGAATAAGAGTAGACATCAATGATGTTTTTCATCTCATGGATTATATATGCGAATTTCCCGTCAAGTGAGAACTTTATCTGATGCGGAGCGGAGTCGATCTCGGATCTTATGATATCGGCAAGAGTCAGCCTGCCGGTATCATGATCCAGTTTATATACGCGTACATGGTCCATGCCTACGTCTGTGGCGCAGAGATATTTATTATCCCTGGTCATCTTGACGCAGTCGATATGCGGCATGAAATTTCTCTCGCCTACAGAGCCGAAGCCTTTGTGGTAGAGCTCCTCGCAGATCTTATTAATAGAACCGTCCTTATTAAGCGAAAGTACGGTGACCTTGCCGTCGTGATAGCCCGCGACAAAAAGGAATCTATCTTCGTAGTCCGTGGATATATAGCATCCGCGCATGCCGTTTATGCCGGATTTGTTTAGGAATTCAAGGGTTCCGTCGGAGTCTATTTTATAGGCATGCACGCCTTCATCCGTGATGGAGTACAGGAAACGGCCTCCATGTGCCACTGAAATATATGAGGGATTTGAGATCTCGGTTTCCGCCTTGTATTTGATGCGTCCGGTCTTTGGATCGTAGTCGTAGAGCCAGATGCCGTGCTTATGATCCCTTGTATAGCCTGCCGCGTATACTACATACTTTGCTTTCTTTGCTGCCATTATAATACCTCTTTCTTTTACATGAGATGACTGTATACAGTATTATCCTGATATTACGTTGATTTCAGCGCTCTATGTATATATTCAAGCCTGTCGTTTGGCCTTGACAGTACTGCATCCGCTATCGTAAGCGCTGCCATGGCTTCCACGACTACCACGGCTCTTGGCACTATCACCGGGTCATGGCGTCCTTTTATCAGGATCTCTTTTTCGTTTCCGGCTTTATCTACAGTCCTTTGCGGTACGGATATGGATGCGGTGGGCTTTACCGCGCATCTGAAAACTATATCCGAGCCGTCCGAGATCCCGCCTAGCACACCGCCGGAGTGATTCGTTTTTTTGGAGATGTTGCCGGCTCCGTCTGAGATAAACTGATCGTTATTTACAAGTCCCGTGGAAAGAGCCGAATCAAAACCGCTTCCTATCTCGAAGCCTTTTACGGCACCTATTGACATGACCGCATAGGCGAGTCTTGCATCAAGCTTGTCAAAAACAGGATCGCCGAGCCCCGCAGTGACTCCCTTTATAACGCACTCTATGACTCCGCCTGCGGAATTTCCCTCTGACATGAGCTTTTCAATGTATTCAGAGGCTTTTTCATATGCTTCGTGATCGGGCATAAAAAGGTCGTTTGTTTCTGACGGATCATAGCTTATAACCGATATCGGACCGACAGAACTCGTATATGCGTGTATTTTTATATCAAGAGAATCCAGCAGCTTCGCGGCCACGGCTCCGGCTGCAACCCTTGCCGCGGTTTCTCTTCCGGAGGATCTCCCGCCGCCTCTGTAATCCCTTATACCGAATTTTTTATCAAAGGTGTAGTCAGCATGACCGGGTCTGTACAGCTCTGCTATATCGCTGTAATCCTTTGACCGCTGGTCATTGTTTTTTATAAGGATCGCTATGGGGGTACCGGTCGTGACACCCTCAAATACGCCCGAAAGGATCTCGGGAGCGTCAGCTTCATTTCTTGCAGTGGTAAACTTTGACTGTCCGGGCTTACGGCGTGACATATAAGGAATAAGGTCTTCCTCAGTAAGAGCAAGCCCTGCGGGGCAGCCGTCTATGACGCAGCCCAGAGCCTTGCCGTGGGATTCGCCAAAGGTGGTTACCCTGAAGTTATTTCCAAATGTTGAACCTGATGACATATAATTTCCGTTTCATTTCTGATGAAATTCGATATCCTATATGATACAATAGAAAGGATTCTAGGTCAAAAACGTAATTAGCCTATACAGGCAGGAGGATATATGGAAACTCTTTTGAAAGTATTATTGATCGTTGTGATCTGCATTGCCGCAGCCTTTATTCTGGCGATAGTGCTGACCGTATTATATGAGAAAAAGCGTAAGGAGAGCGGAAAAAAGAGAAAGGAAAACGCCATTTGGGAGGACAGGAAGAGGACTTTCTTCGGAATGCCGTGGAGCTTTACCAAGTACAGTCTTGACGGGCAGAGATTTTATCTGGAAAGGGGGCTCTTCAGTACGAGATATGACGAAGTGAGGCTTTATCGGATGACCGACGTTGTCCTTGTAAGGACATTGATTCAGAAGATATTCGGACTTGGTACGCTCCGTATTGATTCTTCGGACAAGAGTCTGGGAGATTTCGCAATCGTGAATATAAAGGATTCTGAGAAGGTCAAGGAGCTTTTCTCGCAGAAGGTAGAGGAGCAGAGAAAGGCCAACAGGGTTTACACGAGAGAGAGTATAGGTTATCCGGAGCCTCATGATGATATGGATCATGACGGATTCGGAGATATGGATGATCATGATGATTTCGGTGATAATTGATGACGAGGGATGAGTTCCGGTCACTGACATCGGAGGGGCTGCTCCTTCTTGATGGCGGAACAGGTACTAATCTGCAAAAGAAGGGACTAAAAAACGGTGTCTGCCCTGATCTGTGGATATTAGAGCACCCTGAGGTGATCGTTGAGCTGCAGAGAGGATATCTGGAGGCGGGAAGCCGTATCCTTTATTCGCCGACTTTTTCGAGCAACAGGATCAAGCTTGAAGAATTCGGCATATATGAGAGGCTTGAGGAGATGAACAGGTCTCTCGTCGGACTCTCAAAAAAAGTCATAGATGAATTTGAGGCGGATAATCCTTCGGCTCCTAAGTGCTATGTGGCAGGCGACATCTCAATGACCGGCATACAGGTTGAGCCTGTGGGACCGATGAAGTTTGAGGAGCTTGTGGATATCTACAAGGAGCAGATACTTGCGCTTGCATCAGGCGGAGCGGATCTTATAGTCGTAGAGACGATGATGAGCCTGCAGGAGACAAGGGCTGCGGTGATAGCATGCAGGGAGGTCTGTGAGCTTCCGGTAATGGCTACTATGACCTTTGAGGAGGACGGAAGGACTCTCTATGGGACTGATCCCGTGACTGCGCTCATAACGCTGCAGTCACTCGGAGCGGATGCCTTTGGCGCAAACTGCTCCGCGGGACCTGACAGGATGATAAAGATTATAGAGAGCATCGCGGACATAGCTGAGATACCTGTGATCTGCAAGCCTAATGCAGGTATTCCCGGACTTGATGAAGAGGGACGCACGGTTTATGACCTTGATCCGGAGGGCTTCGGCAGGGGGATTTCGCAGATAATAGATGCCGGGGCAACGATCGTGGGAGGATGCTGCGGATCTGATCCCGACTATATCAGGGCGATACCTAAGAACCGGATAAAAGGAACCGTAAAAAGCGGCAAAGACAGTGGAGCTTTAAGGCACAGGATGCTTGCGTCCGAGAGAAAAAGCCTTATCTTCGATCTGGACGGGAGATTCCTTGTGATCGGAGAGAGGATAAATCCGACCGGAAAGAAAAAGCTTCAGGCTGAGCTCAGGGAAGGCTCGTTTGACATGGTCGAAGCCTTTGCGGAGGAGCAGGAGAGCAAGGGCGCGGATATCCTTGATGTGAATATGGGCATGAGCGGTGTGGATGAAAAAGCACTGATGCTTGAAGCAATAAATACGGTGACCCAGGTCACGTCTCTTCCGCTTTGCATAGATACCAGCTATCCGGAGATAATGGAGGCAGCGCTCAGAAGGTATCCCGGCAGGGCGCTTATAAATTCCATATCGGCTGAGTCTGACAGGTGTGACAGAATGCTTGACATTGCCAAAAAGTACGGAGCCATGTTCATACTTCTTCCGATAGGGGACTCCGGACTGCCAAAGGATCTGGAGGAAAAAAAGAAGAATATAGACACAGTGCTTGATAAGGCTTTTGCCATGGGCTTTAAGAAAGAGGATATCATTGTGGACGGTCTTGTAGGTACCGTGGGAGTGATACCCGGTGCTGCGAAAGAAACTCTTGCCACCGTGGAGTACTGTCATTCCCTGGGGCTTGCTACGACCTGCGGCCTTTCAAATATATCTTTCGGATTGCCTGAGAGGATAAACGTAAATTCAGCTTTTCTTGCCATGGCTATAGGCTCATATCTGACCTCGGCCATCATGAATCCAAATCAGGATGTGATGATGCGCACAATGCTTTCAGCGGATCTTTTGATGGCTCATCCCGGGGCTGATGTAAGATATATTGAATACATGAATGAGCATGCGGCAGAGATAGAGGCTGAAACAAAGCTTAAAGCCGCGGCTAAAGATAATGCTTTCGTATCTGACGGTAAGGAAGTGGTAAAGCATGGTCAGGATAAAAAGGCGGAGGCGGACGATCCTCTCTCAAAGATACACAATGCGGTACTAAAGGGAAGAAAGGCAACAATAAAGGAACTTACTGAAGCTGAGCTTAAAGACGGCGGACAGGCTAAGGATATACTTGATAATGCCCTTATCCCGGCGATCAACGAGGTAGGTGAGCTTTTTGACAAGGGAAAGTATTTCCTGCCCCAGCTCATAGCATCCGCGGAGACCATGGAGATGTCCATAGAGATACTTGAGCCGTATCTTTCAACAGGCGGAGCGGATGATGATGCGCCGGTCATTGTCATAGCAACCGTTGAGGGAGATATCCACGATATAGGCAAGAACCTTGTCGTACTTATGCTAAAAAACTACGGTTTCAGGGTTATTGATCTGGGAAAGAACGTACCCAAAGAAAAGATCGCTGAGACCGCGATAAACGAAAAGGCGGATATAGTCGGGCTGTCAGCCCTTATGACCACTACCATGAACGAAATGAGAAACGTGGTAAACTATGCTAAAGAGCAGGGCTATAAAGGCAAATTCATGATCGGCGGCGCAGTAGTAACTGAAGAATATTGTAATGAAATAGGGGCGGATGCTTATTCCGCAGACGCATCCGAGGCAGTAAAGGTTGCGAAGAAGCTTTTGTCTGTATAAAGGAGGAGACATGACAGGATCAGAAGCAATGGCGAAATGCTTGGAAATGGAGAATGTCGAGGTGGTGTATGGTTATCCGGGAGTGGCGATAACGCATTTCTTTGACAGTATTGGAAATACAAATATCAGGCAGGTGCTGGTCCGGACGGAGCAGAACGCGGGTCATATGGCGTCCGGATATGCGAGGACACTCGGAAAGGTCGGAGTGTGCGTCGTAACCTCCGGTCCCGGGGCGTTAAATCTCATCACGGGCATAGCGACGGCGTATGCCGACTCGATACCCCTTGTCTGCATATCGGGACAGGTGGATTCCGATCTGATCGGCTCGGACGGATTTCAGGAGGCGGATGTCACGGGAGCTACCGAGAGCATTGTAAAGTACAGCTATCTCGTAAAGGATGTAAACGATATACCGCGCATATTCAAGGAGGCGTTCTATATCGCAAATACCGGCAGAAGGGGGCCGGTCCTTATTGATGTCCCGATAGATGTACAGAAAGCGGAGATAAAAAGCTTTGAGTATCCGTCGGAGGTCAGTTTAAGGACTTACAAGCCGACGGTAAAGGGGCATCCGCAGCAGATAAAGAAGGCTTTGTCCGAACTTAAAAAAGCTAAGAGACCGCTTGTATGCGCCGGAGGCGGCGTTTTCCTTTCGGGAGCGAAGAAGGAGCTCAGGGCTTTTGTCGAGGAGCACAATATCCCGCTCGTGCACACAATGATGGGAATAGGAGCGCTGCCGACGGATCATGAGCTTA
>JAFUWM010000299.1 GCA_017483425.1 Lachnospiraceae bacterium
AGAGTGCCATTCCGACATACATGGTTATCCCCGCTTTATTGAGACTTTTCCATGCGGCAAGCTTGTCACTTGACATCGTGGTCGTACCTGCAGCGCCGTAATTATCTGTCCAGTATATCTGGGGCGCTATATAGTCTATATATCCGGGGGTTGAAAGCCATGTAGCGACATCAGCGCCGGATGCCATGACGTTCTGGATATTGCCCTGCGGAGCTATGCCAAATACCTTGCCATGCGCCGCGCTTACCTGATGCACACGGGATACCATTGAACTGATATTTGCCGCGCCTACAGGCGGGAAATAATCATCAAAGTGAATTCCGTCAACTGCGTATTTGTCAAGTATCTCCGTAACTCCCGCGACTATATTGTCATTGGTCGCAAGAGCGGCATTACCCGTTATCACGCCATTTCTATAGCCGTAAGGATTTATCCATGCATGTATCTGAAGTCCGGACTCATGCGCTATGGCAACCATATCCGCAAGGGGATCAAAGCCGGGATCCACACCCAGAAGCATCTGAGAGCTCCACGGATAGATACTTGAAGGATAGATCGCGTCGTTATGGCTCCTTACATGGACAAAGATCGTATTGAGTCCCTTTGATGCCGCAGTCTGACAGATTGACCTGAAAGAAGCGTCATAATCAGCCTGCCCTTTTCCTCTGAGGTAAGTCTGCTGGTCAATAAATGAAAGCCATACGCCTCTCATATTGTTTGCCGCCTGAGCCTGCTTCGTGCTGAATCCGAGATTGCCGGTCGTAAGCAAAAGCACAACCGCAAGCATTACTGAAATGATTCTCTTAGTGATCTTTTTCATAAAATGTTTCTCCTTATCATAAACTGTCTGTAAATCGTCTGAAAGCTTTTAAGCCCTCATCTGTCTGTTTGAATACTCCCGCATCCTCCAGAACATGGGAAAATACAATACCTATCTCATCCCGGAGTATGCCGTCAATATTCGACCCGTCTATATTAGCATAATTCTTTTTAAAATCAAGCACCCAGTCCGCATGTTTTTTTATCGAATCCTCCGATGCCACATCTTTTCCCGAAAGTATATACTCCTTTAACGTATTTATCTCATCCTTTAATCTGGACGGCAGGATCGCAAGCCCCATTACCTCGATGAGCCCGATATTCTCCTTTTTGATATGATGCAGGTTATCATGGGGATGATACAGACCCAGCGGACACTCTTCAGTTGTTATATTGTTTCTTAAGGCAAGATCGAATTCAAAAAGCTCTCCCCTCTTTCTCGCTATCGGAGTGATCGTATTATGCTTTTCACCGTCGGTCTCGGCAAAAATATACGCCTCCTCATCAGTATAGCCTCTCCATGTATCAAGTATATGTGACGCGAGTTCTATTATCCTGTCGGAATCCTTGCATCTTAATCTGATCACGGACAGCGGCCATTTGACTATGCCCGCCTCCACATCCTCATAGCCTTTCACGGTGAACTTTGATATATAGTCAGCCCTTGCCATCGGAAACTCATAATTTCCACCCTGGAAATGGTCATGAGACAGTATCGAGCCTCCCACGATCGGAAGATCAGCGTTTGAACCCACGGTATAGTGGGGAAATAGCTTTATGAAATCAAAAAGCTTTCTGAAGCAGGACTCGTCTATCTTCATCGGGATATGCTTTTTATTAAAGACTATGCAGTGCTCGTTGTAGTAAACATACGGGGAATACTGCAAAAAGAAGTCCTCTCCGTTAAGCTCTATCGGGATTATCCTGTGGTTTTCCCTCGCAGGATGATTCATACGCCCTCTGTAGCCCTCGTTCTCAGCGCATAGCTGGCACTTCGGATATGCGGACTGCGGGGCGTTCTTTGCTGCCGCTATGGCCTTGGGATCCTTCTCGGGCTTTGAAAGATTTATCGTTATATCAAGCTCACCATATGGCGTAGCTGTTTTCCATTTAAGATCCTTTTTGATGCGGTATCGCCTGATATAGTCAGTATTGCAGGAGAAATCATAATACCAGTCGGTCGCTTCTATTGATGACTTCTTATAAAGTTCGCTAAATTTTTCCCTTACGTATGACGGCCTCGGCACTATGCAGTTCATAAGCCTTGTGTCAAAAAGATCCTTTGATACCTGATCATCTGCCGTGACCCCGCGTAAGACCGCATCCGATATAAGTCCCTCAAGGATCTTTTCAAGCGCGTCACCGGGGTCGGAAAAATCCAAAGCTTTATAATCATCCGGCTCTTCATAGGAGTCCATATCCATCACATCAAGGATTAAATTGGTGGAATAAATGCGCTCTTCCTCTGTGATAAGTCCGGTTTTTAACCCGTATTCCACAAGATCCCTTATATATCTGTCCGTATTGTACCCGCTCATATCTTTAAGACCTCCTCATCTTCTGTCTGTGCCTCCTCCGGAACAAAAACCCTTTCGTTTTTTCTGGCTTCCCTTGATCCCGCAACAGTCTGGGATTCTTTCATGAATGTTTTCTGCGCCCCGACCTTTTGATTTCTTCCGGGGGTTATCCTTATATAGATACCGTCATCCGTCATGAGCCTTGCCTTTGTATTGTCCGCAAGCTGTATCTGTAATATATGCTTCAGATCGTCTACAAGCTTGGGATTCTCTATGGGGAATAAGATCTCTACCCTGCGCTCTAAGTTCCTTGGCATCCAGTCAGCAGAGGCACAGTAGATCTCTTCTTTTCCTTCGTTTAAGAACCAGAAAATTCTTGCATGCTCCAGATAAGTACCAACTATGGATCTTACCGTTATGTTTTCTGATACTCCGGGTACTCCGGTTCTCAGACAGCAGATACCTCTTACGATCAGATCGATCCTGACTCCGGCGTTTGAAGCATTGTACAAGGCTTCTATTATATCTATGTCACATAGAGAATTAACCTTCGCTATGATATGCGCATCCCTTCCGTTTTTAGCATGCTCCGTCTCTCTGTGGATCAGATACAAAAATCTGTCCTTAAGCCAAAGAGGTGCAAGCGAGAGCTTGTTCCATATCGCGGGCTCCGAATACCCCGACAGCATATTGAATACTGCCGTCGCGTCCTCACCGTAAGGCTCCGCGCAGGTCAAAAACCCGATATCCGTATACTGCTTTGCCGTGGAGTCATTATAGTTTCCGGTTCCTAAATGAACATACCTTCTCAGTCCGTCCTCCTCACGGCGCACCACAAGCGTGATCTTTGAGTGTGTCTTTAATCCCTTAAGTCCGTAAATTACGTGGCATCCGGCTTTTTCAAGCATCTTTGCCCAGATTATATTATTCTCTTCATCAAATCTCGCCTTAAGCTCCACAAGTACCGTAACCTGCTTGCCGTTTTCGGCGGCCTGTGCCAAAGCCTTGATTATCGGCGAATCACCGGAAACCCTGTACAGCGTCTGCTTGATTGCAAGCGTATCCTCATCACGGGCAGCCTCCTGTATGAAACGAACAACCGGAGTAAAAGACTCATAGGGATGCCAGAGCAGAATGTCATGATCCTTTATCTGGTCAAATATGCTCACATCAGGCTCCATATATTTAGGGAACTGCGGCTCATATTTCTTTTCCTTTAGCCGGTCGAAGCCGGGCAGTCCGTAGAGCTTCATAAGGAAAGTAAGATCCAGCGGGCCGTTTATAAAATAGAGGTCATTGTCCTTTACCTTAAGCTCATCCTCCAGGATGGCAAGAAGCCTTTTATCAATGCCCGATTCGCACTCTAACCTTATGGCTACACCCCTCTGTCTTTTCTTAAGCTGCTTCTCGATCTCGCTCAAAAGATCATCCGCCTCGTCCTCATCTATTGTAAAATCGGCGTTTCTCATTACTCTGAAAGGGTGCGCGCATATTACGTTATACGAAAGAAAAAGCCCTCCGATATTACGCTCGATTATCTCTTCAAGCAGTATGACAGACCTTGTCCCGTCAGTGCCTTTAGGAAGCTCGATTATACGGGGAAGTCCCGACGGCACCTGAACCATGGCGAATTCTATATCGTTCTCCTCGGTACGGACGAGAGCTCCTATATTAAGCGTCTTATTCCTGACTAAAGGAAACGGTCTTGAAGAATCTACTGCCATGGGAGTGAGCACGGGATATACGTTTTCTTTGAAGTACGCGTCAACAAAGGCTTTCTCTTCCTCCGACAGATCCTCATGATGCTTCACGAACCGTAATCCCTCATCCATGAGCTTGGGGAGAAGCATCCTTGAAAAAGTACTGTACTGCCCGGAGACAAAATCATGCGTGACCTCAGAGAGCGCGTTTAGCTGCATCTTGGGAGTCATACCGGCGATATCCGGCTTCTTATAACCCGCGTTTTTCATATCCTTTAAGGATGCGATGCGGATCATGAAGAACTCATCAAGGTTTGACGCGGTTATCGCGAGAAATTTCAGTCTTTCAAAAAGCGGAAGTGAAGTATCCCTTGCTTCTTCAAGTATTCTCTCGTCAAACTGCATCCATGAAAGCTCCCGGTTTATATAGAGCTTTGGATCCCTGAGATCGATAGTGTCATTTGTTTTATTATTGCCGTTCTTTTTCATTACGCATTCACCCTCATAACAAGAAGTGTCGGTGTTACGCCGAAAACCTCCTCAAATGTATCCGTTCTTTCACTGAATAGACCTTTTTCAAGCAGCATCTTATCTTTAGTCGTGACTTTGATAATAAGCTCTTTATCCTTTAACTGCGCCGAAAGATCCCGTATTGATTTAGCGGTGTTCTTCGCAAGGCCTGTGGCTACTCTTAAGATCGCGGTAAGCTTTATCATTATTATCTCGTCCTTTGACTCGAACTCAAGAGACTTGAAAGCCTCGTAGCTTATATTATTGGGATATGAATTCTGCACTATTGTCGCGATCATTATCCTTTCCTTATGCGAGACTCCCATTATCTCCGAGTCTTTTATGATAGCGTAGGAGGTCTCGGCAGGAACGCTCATGGAAACATATTTACCGACATTCCTCATTATAGCGGCGATATTAAGGAGAGTCCGCTCCCTCGCTCCCATGCCGTGCAGCTTTTTCGTAGCGTCGAATATTATAAGCGCCGCGTCAGTAAGCTTTGATGTGATAAGGTCAAACGAGCCGTACTTTGAAGCGATATTTGCCGCGGAGCTTAAGATATCATCCCCGAAGTCATGCAAAGGTTTGATGTATTTTTTTCTGTCGGCAAAATCATAGGCTATACCGTCCGACAGCGAAACCCCGGGAAGATAAAGATCCTTCGCCCCCGTCATGTTTATTATCTTATCCACGAGAATAGCTGAAGGCAGGAGCATCGCGGCATTGTCCTCCGGTATATGAAGCTTTGCCGCGATCTGGTAAGGAGCCTTTACAGTAAGCGCTTTCATTATGTCCTTGTATTCCCTTGCGGTGATGTGTCCCTCGGGGCGTCCTCCGATAGCCTCCATGATGGCGGACATATAATCGTCTATTATGATAATATTGTCTACCTCGATATCTTTAAGATAAAGCTCCTTGAAATAATCAAGCTCGTTCATTACCATCTCTCCGATTATCACCTCGTAATCAGAGTAGACCGGCTCCAGATCCCGAAGCTTTGTCCTGATCCTTAAGGTTCCCAGATGGAGGTTTACGGTAGTTACAAGATGACCCATATCAAAGAGGGTGATCTGGCTTGAACCGCCGCCGATATCCACAAAGGCCGTGCCTGTCTGTATATATCTTTCAAAGCCGCTTTTAAGCGCCGCGCCCTTATATTCAAGGAATCTCTGCTCGGAATTGCTTAAAACGGACATCCTGATGCCCGTCCTTCGCTCTATCTGGTCAAGCACGGCTCCGGTATTTTCGATCTCCCTGAAAGCAGAAGTCCCGTACGCAAGGTAATCATTCACCCTGTAGGTGTCCATAGCACGGTGGAAGCCTTTCATGATCTCGCAGAGCTCATCCATCTTTTCCCGGCTTATCATGTGATTGTGAAAGGTGTCGTTTCCGATATCTATACGGTGCCTGATACAGTCTATCTCTTTCACGCCGGTCTTTCCTCCAAGCTCAAAGACCTTCATGCAGAGCTCGTATGATCCCACATCGATCGCGGCAAATAGTTTTTTCATGCTTTACCTCTGATATAATCTATGTACTGACTGGCAGTTCTTCCTGACAGACCGCCGTGCTCTATCTCCCATTTGTTTGCTTCAAGCAGAAGCTCATCTTCATTCATCTTTATATCATGCCTTTTCGCAAGCTCTTTGACTATTATCTTAAATTCCTTTGGACTTGGTTTGCCGTAATAAATCGTCATGCCGAACCTGTGATAGAGGGAAAGCTTCTCTTCCACGGTATCACTCTCATGGATATCGTCGTTTTCTCCCCGGTCGAGCTTATCCTTAAAGCCCTCATGTATGAGGTGGCGTCTGTTTGATGTAGCGTATATCAGCACATTATCAGGCTTCTTTTCCAAACCGCCCTCTATTATCGCTTTCAGATACTTGTATTCCGTTTCCTTATCCTCAAAGGAAAGATCATCCATGTATATGATGAATTTATAGTTTCGCTCCTTTAATACTGCCATTATATCATTTAAGAATCTAAACTGATGCTTATAGAGCTCTATGATGCGAAGACCCTTATCATAGTAACGGTTCATTATGCCCTTAATGGATGAGGACTTTCCTGTTCCCGAATCCCCGTACAGCAGACAGTTGTTTGCGGGAAGTCCCCCTAAGAAAGCCTCTGTGTTTTCAGTAAGCTTTCTCTTTTGAAGCTCATAGCCTACAAGGTCTTCAAGATTGATATGGGCAACCCTCTTTATCGGCTCTATCGTAAAGCTGTTATCTACGAGACTTTCATGGATCTTGAACGCTTTGTGCAGTCCGAAAAGTCCCACGCCGTAGTCTTTATAGAAAGCTTCTGTAAGCTCTTTCATTTCATCAGGGCTTACCGCAAGTGACAGCTTTTTCGCAAGCTCGGATATCCTGTCCCTGATGCGTTTATTAAACATCTTGCCCTCGTCAGTCATTTCAAACGAGGTAAGCGGAGCAAAGCACTCGATCTTATACTTCCTGTCGATGTCCGTAAGATCAAAATAAAACATCTGATAGAAAAGATCCATGTCATGCAGTGCTACTTTATTTATCGTTCCCTCCACATGACCCCTGATCTCACAGGCCTTTGAAAAGGCATTTTCATTATTTGCAAGGAGGTAAGTGAGGAACATATGCCAGAGATTTCCGGTAAAACCCATATCCATGGATACGCTGACTAATCTTCCTGCCGTGTCATAGGCAAGAGCAGTGTTGCCCTCACCTTCAAAGAGCGTCACTAGATCCTCCAGAAGAGCTTTTGATTTGAAATTTCTGTAAAGTATCAGTTCATCGGTTATCATACGGTAAACCCTTAATAATTACCAAGTATCTTCATATTGACGGTTTCTTCCCTGAGTCCGTGCAGAGCGTTTTTTACGGAGTTTTCGGTAAGGTTTCCGTCGAAATCAACAAAGAACCTGTATTCCCCGGGATGTCCCGGTATAGGTCTGCTCTCTATATGGGACATATTCACGTCGTTGTAGTAAAAAAGACTCAAAACATGATAAAGAGAGCCTGTAGTATCGGGTATCTCAAAACAGATCGATACCGTTTTAGCGTCCTTTAAGAAAACCTTCTGATTGGAGATTATAATGAATAAAGTATAATTCTTCGAAGAGAAATTTATCTCCCGCT
>JAFUWM010000300.1 GCA_017483425.1 Lachnospiraceae bacterium
TCTCGCAACCAAAAGATAATACCACAAACCATAAAGTGATATCAAGCAAAATCTCAATAAATTCCTCTGTCTTCCATATATTTCCGGTAAAGATCCGGTCTGTACTCCTTTGTGACCCGTCTCATCTCATGCATACGGTAGTTATCAACCCTGCCGTGATCCCCCGAAAGGAGTATATCCGGCACCCTTTTTCCATGCCACTCATCAGGTCTTGTATACTGCGGGTATTCAAGGAGTCCGCCTGTATTAAAGGATTCGGTCTCCGCCGATTCATCGTTTTTCAGCACACCGGGAATGAGCCTTGATACCGCATCCATCACGACAAGCGCTGACAGCTCGCCGCCCGTGAGTACATAGTCACCTATGGATATGCGGTCAGTTACTATCTCATCAATGACCCTCTCGTCTATCCCTTCGTAATGCCCGCAGAGAAATATAAGCTCGCTCTCCCCCGCAAGCTCTTCCGCCTTAGCCTGATCGAAAACTTCCCCAACCGGAGTCATGTATATAACGCGTGTTGTTTTATCACTCTGTGACTCTGAGCCGTCATGTTTTTTATCTAACCGTCTCTTTGCTTCCTCATATGCCTGATACACCGGCTCACACTGCATGAGCATTCCGGCACCTCCTCCGTAGGTATATCCGTCTATGGAGCCGTAGGAATTAGTACTGTAATCCCTTATATTCACGGTATCAAGCTCTATCAGACCCTCCCCCGAGGCCCGACCCGTCACGCCTGTCCTGAAAGCGGCATCCACCATATCGGGAAATATAGTAAGCACCTCGAATCTCATCACAGAAGCCCTTCCATTACGTGGATGGTCATGATCCCTTTTTCTGTATCCACATCCTTTACACAATCCTTTATCGCCGGGATCAGGAATGTTTTCCGGCTTTCAGGATCCATCTCGATCTCATACACATCATTTGCGCCGGTATGAAGCACTTTTGACAAAACCCCAAGCCTTTTCCCCTCATCCGAAACAATCTCCATTCCTATAAGATCAGCCTCATAGTATTCGTCGGATCCGAGCTTCTGTGCCTTGTCCCTTGGCACGCACAAATATGCTCCCTTGTATTTCTCTACGGCATCTATTCCGTCCAGTTCTTCAAATTTCAAAAGGGCCAGGTTCTTACTGAACCTGACCGATTTGATAGTTACGGGTATATCCTCCCTTGCGGTCTTCAGGATCACTTCTTTAAGTTCCCTGAATCTGATCTCGGGATTATCTGTAGTGGGAAAGACCTTGACCTCCCCCTTAAGCCCGTGGGTGGATGTTATCTGCCCCACGGACAGCAGCTCAGCCCTCTTCCTCATCCGCTATGTCCACATTTACGTGCTTATCTGTCTTTGTCGCGGCAGCCTTTACCACGGATCTCATAGCCTTGGCTATACGTCCTGACCTGCCTATTACCTTTCCCATGTCTTCTTTCGCGACACGAAGTGTCACGTTTATCTCTCTGTCGGTCTCCTCCTCGGTAACTACAACCTTATCAGGATTGTCGACGAGAGCTCTGGCAATAGTCTCTACCAGTTCTTTCACCATAAATCCACCTCCATTAAAATAATATTAACACCTTGTAATGGAGCATGATACCGTTACGCCTGTATTTTAGGCGGTTACGGTATCAGCATCCGACCGGTGTAAGTCAGATATAAAACTGTGTTTTATAGAGGAGGGATTACTTCGTGATGCCTGCGTTCTTAAAGAGACGCGCAACGGTTTCCGTAGGCTGCGCTCCGTTTGCAAGCCACTTCTTTGCTTCCTCTTCGTTGATCTTAACCTCTGCCGGTTCCTTTAAGGGATCATAGGTACCGATTTCCGCAAGTGAAGTACTGTGGGTAGTCCTCCTGGCATCAGATACGATTATCCTGTAAAAAGGAGCTTTCTTCTTTCCGATTCTCTTAAGTCTGATCTTTACCATTTCTAATTTTCCTCCGTTATGATTATAATATTAATATCTTCTCGACTGCATCATCCTGCGTCTCAAAGCCTATTATCAAAATTTAAGCTGCCGCATCATGTTTTGCATCTGTGCCATCTGCCCGAAGCGTCCCCGTTTCTTTCCGCCTGACATCTGTTTCATAAGCTTCTGCATCTGCTCAAACTGCTTTACAAGCCTGTTCACATACATGATATCTACTCCCGAGCCTCTTGCTATGCGGTTCTTTCTCTTTGGATTCAAAAGCTTCGGGTCATTTCTCTCCGCCGGTGTCATGCTCATTATTATCGCTTCGTTCCGCTTGAGCATCGTCTCGTCAACCTCCGGAAGTCCCTTGCCTCCCATGCCAAGCATTGAGATCACCGAGCCCATGCCGCCGAGCTTATTCACCTGCTTCATCGAATCCAGATAGTCATTAAAGGTGAAACGGCCTTTCTTTAAGCTCTCCGCTGCTTTCTTCGCGTCTTCTTCATCTATGGTCTCCCCGGCCTTTTCTATAAGAGAAAGTACATCTCCCATACCCAGGATACGGCTTGCCATCCTGTCGGGGTAAAAAATGTCAAAATCCTGTGGCTTCTCGCCGCTCGCGGCAAACATTACAGGCTTGCCCGTGACAGCCTTTACGGAAAGCGCCGCTCCGCCCCTTGTATCACCGTCAAGCTTTGTAAGTATTACGCCATCGATCCCTACCTTCTCGTCAAACCCGGTCGCGACATCTACCGCCGCCTGGCCAGTACCCGAATCTACAACGAGCAATGTATCATCTACGTGTACTCTTTCTTTAATATCATGAAGCTCCTGCATCAGAGCCTCGTCTATCTGCTGACGGCCTGCCGTATCGAGAATCACGACATCAAAATGCTCTTTCCTTGCCTCCTCGACCGCTGCACAGGCTATATCCACGGGGCTTTTATCGGTTCCCATTTCAAATACCGGCGTACCGACTTTCTCCCCGTTGACCTTAAGCTGCTCTATTGCCGCGGGTCTGTATACATCAAGCGCCGCAAGCATCGTCTTTTTGCTCTTATTCTTCAGATGCAGGGCGAGCTTCCCGCAGGTCGTCGTCTTACCCGCGCCGTTAAGTCCCGCCATCATTATGACTGTCGGCTCGGGTGCGTGCGCGAATGTAAGCTGTGCTGCATCAGAACCCATCAGATCAGTCATTTCTTCATTGACAAGTTTGATGACCTGCTGCCCCGGATTGAGGCCGTTCATTATATCTGCGCCTATGGCCTTTTCTTCCACAGCTTTGGTAAACTGCTTTACAACCTTGAAGTTAACGTCAGCTTCAAGCAGCGCCATGCGCACTTCCTTAAGGGCAGCCTGTACGTCATCCTCCGTAAGCGTTCCCTTGCTGCGAAGCTTCTTGAAAACATTCTGCAGTTTATCGCTGAGACTCTCAAACGCCATTATATGGTATTTTCCATCCTGTCAATTATAGCTTTAAGCTTCTGTCTGTCTATGATATCTTCTCCGACTGCATCCTTAAGCGCCTTGATCTCCGCCTCAAGTTTTCCGGCTCTTTCGATAAGCCCAAGCTCTTTCTCATATCTTTTAAGCTTATCATCTGTCCTTCTCAGAGCCTCGGATACCGCCTGTCTTGATATCCCAGATTCATCGGCTATCTCCGAAAGCGACATATCATCAACAGCCGCCTCGTAGATTCTTTTGTTTTTTTCACTCAGGAGTCCGCCGTAATAATCAAAAAGCAGTCCTCTCTCGATAAGCTTTTCCATGATCGCCGCACCGGTTTCCCATATTAACAGATACAATAACGCCTGTCAAGTTTTTTTCTTGACAGGCTTAAGCTTCGATGTACCGATAAGCATGATAAGGGGGAAGATGATGGCA
>JAFUWM010000301.1 GCA_017483425.1 Lachnospiraceae bacterium
GGGTGATGAATACGGCTACGACTATGATGACGATAGCAGCGCGAATTTAGCACCGGCAGAGACAGCCGGTACGGACGATGAGTACGGGTATGGCTATGACAACGGGAGGGAAGAGGCAGCAGACAACGAACCGGGGTATGTCTATGGCTATGATGACGATAGCGACAGTGATGCCCGAACTCGGGATTCCGTAGTAAATGATGATTTCGGCTACGGTTTTGGAGACGGAGACGATATTGGCGCCGATAGCGGCCTCTCAGATTCAGATCAGGAAGCTGATGATGACTTTGATTCGGGATACGGCTCTTCGGGGGGATTTGATTCCGATTATGATTCCGACTACGGGAGCGGCTCGGATATGTCGGATGATTACTATTAACAGGATATGTACCTTTATATAAATTCAAAGCTTGAGATAAGTCATTATAAATTTCATAGTGAAAAGGTCAGAAGAGATGTCAGACTGGCGGTGCTTGCGGATCTTCATAACTGTATGTGTGAGGACGGGGGCCGGCAGCTTTTTAATGTGATAGACGGGGAAAAGCCGGATGTGATAGTTTTTGCCGGAGATATGATAGACGCGTCTTTTTGCGACCCGGCTGTCATGCAGGCTATGAAGCTTATGCATGAGCATTATCCTTTGATATACGGAATCGGTAACCATGAGAGAAAATTGGTGGAGGATCGCCAAAGCGCCAGGGTCAGGAAAATCTTCAGGAAGGGACTTCAGGACGCGGGGTTAAGGCTTTTGAGTGATTCTTATAAGTATCTGTCGGATTCCGGGATCAAAATATCCTGTCTGGATCTTCCGGTTTTTTATTTCAGGAGGTTTGACCAGCCTCAGCTTGATGTGAGGCAGATCAGGGAAAAGCTGGGAGATATTGATAATAAATATTTCAATGTGCTCATAGCGCATGATCCGCAGTATTTTGAGGCATACAGTGATTATGGTTCCGAACTGGTGCTTTCGGGGCATATGCACGGAGGAGTTGTGAGGATACCTTTTCTCGGCGGTCTGGTGTCGCCTAAATTAAAGCTTTTCCCGGATTATACGGCAGGGCTTTTCGAGAGAAAAGAAACAAAGATGATAGTTTCAAAAGGGCTCGGAATGCATACGATAAAGGTCAGGGTCAATAATCCGACAGAGCTTGTAATAGTTGATATCATGGGGAACAGAAATGGTAAGTGAGCTTGAATTTAAGCTTGAAAAATTTGAGGGACCTCTGGATCTGCTGCTGCACCTCATCGATAAGAACAAGGTGGATATCTATGATATACCCATTGCCCTTATCACGGAGCAGTATATGGAGTACCTTGATAAGATGAAGGAAGATGACTACGACATGGATACCATGTCAGAGTTTCTGGTCATGGCATCGACTCTTCTTGATATCAAATGCCGGATGCTTCTGCCCAAGGAAAAGGATGAGGAGGGCGAGGAGATAGATCCCCGTACCGAACTCGTACAGAGGCTTCTGGAATACAAGATATATAAATATGCCTCACTTGAGCTTAAGGATATGAGCATGGACGCGAGCAGGGCTTTGTATAAGGGAAGCTCCATGCCTGATGAAATACTGAATATGGAGATCCCCATCGACTATGATAAGCTTGTAGGCGACAATACCCTGCAGAAGCTTAACGCGATATTCGATGAGCTTATGAGAAGACAGGAGGATAAGATCGACCCTGTCAGATCAAAATTCGGAACGATAGAAAAAGAAGAGGTAGATGCGGAAGCAAAGACCGCCTATATTAGAGACTTCGCAAGGGAGCACAAAAGGTTCTCATTCCGGGAGCTTTTATCGGAAGCAGGTTCAAAGGCCGAGATAATCATTTCATTCCTGTGCATACTTGAAATGATGAAAAACGGCGAGGTCGAGGCAAAACAGACAGATATAGGCGAAGATATAGAGATCATAGTAAAGGAAATCGCATAGCATGGATATAAAAGAATTAAAGCCTGTCATAGAGGGAGTGCTTTTTGCAACAGGGGATGCCGTTGCGATAGATAAGCTTGCGGAGATAACCGAGAGCGAAAAGGAAGATGTGGTAAAGGCCGTCTCCGAGCTCGCCACGGACTATGAGACATCAGAGAGAGGAATAATGCTGACCCATGTGGAGGATAAGGTGCAGCTTTGCACCAAAACCGAGCTTTATCCCTATCTTGCCAAGATAGCAAAGAATAAAAAGGATTATCAGCTTACGGATATCCAGCTTGAGACATTATCCATAGTTGCTTATAAGCAGCCTGTGACGAAGCTTCAGGTGGAGGCTATAAGAGGGGTTAATTCGGATCATGCCGTAAACAGGCTTGTAGAATTCGGGCTGGTAAAGGAGCTTGGAAGGCTTGACGCTCCCGGACGGCCGATCCTTTTCGGCACGACGGATGAATTCTTAAGGGCTTTTGGCGTAGATTCGCTTGATGACCTGCCGGAGATCGCTCCCGAGCATGTGGAGGAATTCAGGGAGGAAGCCGAGGAGGAAGCCGAGGAGAGGCTTAACGTAAAGATCTGAGGATCAAAATATTTATAGTGTCTTTATTCTTTGTTTTGTGCTAGAATAGAAATACTGTGAAAGTTTCCGGCCATTGTCCGGATTTTCAGTATAAATTATATTAAATGGAGGTCTAAAGATGAGCAATCTCACAAACAGCTCAGCGGGCAGAAGGATCGCTTCACTGCTCGATGAAAACAGTTTCGTGGAGATCGGCGCCAAGGTTACGGCCCGGAGCACCGATTTCAATCTCGAGACAAAAAAGGCTCCCGGTGACGGTGTCATGACAGGATACGGTCTGATCGACGGGAATCTCGTTTATGTGTACAGCCAGGACGCATCTGTGCTTGGCGGCGCAGTAGGAGAGATGCACGCGAAAAAGATCGTAAACCTTTATCACATGGCAATGAAGACAGGCGCTCCTGTCATCGGACTCATTGATTCGGCAGGCTTAAGGCTTGAGGAGGCGACAGATGCTCTCAATGCTTTCGGACGCATCTATCACAATCAGGCTCTCGCAAGCGGTGTGATACCGCAGATCACGGCAGTATTTGGAAACTGCGGAGGCGGTCTGGCGCTTATTCCCGGACTCACTGATTTCACGTTCATGGAGGGTAGTAAGGCTAAGCTTTTCGTAAATTCTCCAAATGCCATCAAGGGCAACTATGAAGAGAAGAAGGATACGGCGGCTGCCAAGTTCCAGAGCGAGGAGGCAGGTATAGTTGATTTCGTCGGGAGCGAGGACGAGATATTTGCGGGCATAAGGGAGCTTATCACTTTCCTTCCCTCCAATAATGAGGAAGAGGCTCTTACGGAATGCACGGATGACCTTAACCGCGCGTCAAATGTTATCGCTTCATGCACCGGAGATACAGCCGCGGCTTTTGCGGAGATAGCTGACGACAATGCTTTCCTTGAGGTTAAGAGCGCATACGGCAAGAATATGGTCACGGGCTTCATAAGGCTCAACGGGGCAACGGTAGGCTGCATAGCAAACAGAACCGAGATCACGGGAGAGGACGGAAAGCCGGCTGAGACTTTTGACGCAGTCCTCTGTCACAAGGGTGTAAAGAAGGCTGCACGTTTCGTGAAATTCTGTGATGCATTTGAGATACCCATCCTGACGCTTACCAATGTCAAGGGTTACGGCACATGTGAGTGTACCGAAAAGAATATTGCGAGGGATGCGGCAACCCTTACAGCCGCTTTTGCCGA
>JAFUWM010000302.1 GCA_017483425.1 Lachnospiraceae bacterium
GGACAAGAAACACCCCATGCTTTTCATTCAATGGCGCTAATTCTTTATAATTCTGTATCTCCTGCAATTCTTCCGGGTTCATGATTGATGATTCTATCACACGCCGGAGAATGCGTAAACATTACTGACTGTCCTTATCTTCGCTATCATTAGCATAGAAAAGGTAACGAAAAACCCCTGCCGGTTATGACAGGGGTTTTAGTAGATAT
Organism: Lachnospiraceae bacterium; assembly: GCA_017483425.1. Lineage (GTDB taxonomy): Bacteria > Bacillota > Clostridia > Lachnospirales > Lachnospiraceae > NK4A144. The sequence goes on from JAFUWM010000302.1 coordinate 210, forward strand.
TATGTTCTATAGTGTTTGTGCGTATATCAATACTCGATGATGTGTGCATAGCTCTCAAACAGTTCCTCTAAAAATGCTTCTATTTTCTTCATAGTGATTCTCCTTCCTCAGGTTTTCCCAGTATACACTATCGTTTCTTATGTAGTTGAGCTTCGTTCCGGCCGGTTCGCGTCGCTCATTTATTCTTACTGACTTTTAATATACCCCAGAGGTTTACTATTGTGAAATACATATAATAAATGTATTGCAATACCTGCAAGGTATTGTATGATAGTAAGAAATATCCTCGATATAAAACCCACAGATCAAAGTCGCATACATCAAGATTTTTATGATATCATTTATAATTGCTATTGTTAAAGCTTACGGGGCTTCACGATCCGTTATTAAGCCCTGAATGGCAGTACGTGGCAGAAAACCTCGTTATCAATGATGATAACGGGAAAGTTAAAGTCCCTATAGACTACTGTCCTATATGCAGATGCAAACTATGTGAAGCAGAGGCAGAACCCTCTGTCAGATATAAGGGTGAACAGAAGATCATATGAAAGTATTTTACTGTCTCAATTGCAGGAGGGTTCATGTAATAGATCCCGATAACTTTATAAGCTGTCCCGATTGCGGCGGGGAAGTCGCTTTAACGAACCTGACACCAAAGGAATGGGACGAGATGTCGGGCGAGGAGCAATACCGGATACGAAAATACCTGATTAAGCAGGAACGTTCCCTAAAAGCCCCTAAAAAAAGAAAGCTTCCCGTCTTTAGGATCGTAGTGGCTCTGGTAATCGGCATCCTCTTTATACTGCTTTGCACAGGAATATTGATTATAAGCCGACAGCTATGACCTTATACCCCCACATCGGCTGCTTGGCATGATGTCGTCATCTACCAGACCATATTTTTTGATGATTGTCGTGAGAAAGTGTTCTACTTCATGTTTTGCCTGTAATGGTACCTTATGATTGGCAATCTCCGGTGGGATTACAACTCTCTCGGCATCCTCAAACATCGCAACGAACAGTACTTTTCTCTGTTCCAGATATAATCTGGAAAGCTTATAGCCTTGGTAGATCCAGTTATCAGCAAAAGTATGCTCTCCCTTACGAGGATACCAGGATGTCCTATATTTCTTTAATCCTTCCGGCAGCTTGAATCCGAGGATATCCTCTATCCGGGAAAATGTAAGCATAACCTTAGGAGCCGTTAATGTTCCGAAATATTCATATAGCTTATGATATTTTGAGTTTTCATTAATCTCAGGGTCACATATCAAGGTGCCGTTCTGATTTATACGCTCAAGCATCTCGCGGACATCATAATCCGATAGGGCATCCACCCTCTCTAATGTCGAAACGAATTGAATATCACTCTGCACGCATATTTCATGAACATATGCCAGATTCTTTAGATTATCAGGCTTTCTATGATCGATCATGACGAGTTTTTTAGGCTGGTCGATTAACAGGGGGCGTCCGCAGTATAAGCATTTACCGTCCTGCTTTTCCCAGATTGGTCTGTACTTTGCATTGATACGATTGATTTCTTCTGATTTTTTCCTTGCGGTGAAGTAATCCGGGGAAAAGTAAGGATTTACAATCTCCTGACTTCTCATCGCAGCGATGAGAAGAGTATCCACCAGATGGATTACACGAACAGTACGGTCATTTGGCAGGGAGTACCACATTTCCTGCTTGCTGTCTCTATACCAGTACAGTTCCCTCAACTTCTTAGGTGCCAGTTTCGGATGACGGAGGGTGGCTGATTCAAGAAGTGAGGCCTGTACAGCTGCATCAATGGCTCTAAAAGAATCGTAGGCATCACAGAATCTGTACTGTGCAGCCCAGCCTTTTAGCTTTTGGTTCAGCTTTTCTATGAGTTCACGCTGTGATTTTTTGTAGGTGATGATAAGATCATGAGTTTCATTTATGAATCTCTGAACGACAGCAGCCTTAGGCTTGATAATCATATCAAGACCTTCCTTCTTGATGAAGACCCCAACTATATTACAGCCTTCGGTAATTGAGCCTATCATGGATTTTTCTTCCGATATGGCTAAACCGCGTCTCCTAAGAAAAGACTTGATCGCTGCAATGATAACTTTTGCGTCTGCATATGATCTAACTGCTATGATTACATCGTCAGCATATCTGACCATAGCCCCATTCTGACGGTCATAGTCTTTATCACCATATAGGGCGCGGTATATAGCATTCTGCAATCCATCAAGGGCAAAATTGGCTATGTCAGGAGAAAGGGGGCTTCCCTCGCTGATACCATGATCAGACGGCGGAAAAAGCTCCCCCTCAAATATCTGCCCTGTTTTCAGGAGGGTTTCAAGAAGATTCTTAGGTAGAGGAACATGGTTCATTATCCATTTATGCTGCAGATTGGAGTAACATCCTTTCACATCGAGATAAACGAACAGCTCTGGTGAATCAAACCCTGTAAAGAGATTTGCGGCAGTAATTACCATATCCTGACGTGTTCTGCCCGGCCGAAAAGCGAATGAATTCCAATCGGCGTAGGCTTCCTCTATGGGAGAGAAGATATAATGAAGTAGAACTGACATTGCCTTATCACGATATGTCAGTATTCCGCTTCTGCGTGTTTTACCGGATGCCTTGTTTTTGATCTCAATGATGCGCATGGGAGAAGCCTTAAAATCACGCCATTCAAAGTTATCTACTGCCCGCATACGATCTGCATCGGTTTTCCATTTCACATCATCGGTTCCGGGAGGTGCCGAATCATTTGTAACCTTTTCTACAGCCAGACATTTGAAGCCCGTATCATCTAGCATCTTGATAACCAGCTTCTGAACAGCATCTATGTTGTGGATGCGTACGTTGGCGGTGAGCTCAGCCTGCTTTACAGCGAGTTTCTCCTGATAATCTTTTAATCTGGATTTTCTGTACGCCCATCGTCGGGTGAGCTTCTTTTCTTCTTCCTCATGTTGTTCCTTTCGTCTCATTGCCTCTGCATACTGAGTATCATATGTCTTATCGACTATGTTACAACAGAGGACTATTGGACAGTGATCCGATCCAAGGATCTCCTGATGAATGTTGACATAGTCGAGCTTTTCCACGATCTCCTCCGAAACGAAAAAGTAATCCAGACGCCAACCCTTGTCCTCCAGACGCTTGTTGTTACGATTTGCCCACCACGTGAATGGATTACGGGCATTAGGATAAAGATAGCGGAAGGCATCCGTGAAGCCGTTTTCTATGAGTGTATAAAGGCCTGCCCGTTCATCACTCATATATCCAAGTTCGGCAAAATCCATCCGTGTATTTTCTTCATAAATATCTTCCCGGGACATGGTTGCATTAAAATCCCCACAGATGATGACTGCCTTTTCATCCATAAGACTCAGGATGAAGGTTCGGAAGGCCTCATCCCATTCACGTCTGTAGTCTTCCCTGTCGGGATTTCTTTGGGAGTTTGGTACATAGACATTTACCACATAAAAATTACCCATATCAACCGTAAGGACTCGACCTTCTTTATCCAGAGATTCTACTCCAAGCCCATATATGACATTATCCGGCTTGACCATGGTCATTGTCATGGTACCGCTATATCCTTTCTTTTCTGTGGCGGGATACCAGTAGTGATGATACTCCCGGAAAATCACAGGACGCTCTTTTGTCCTGATTTCCTGAAAACAAAATATATCGACAGGTTCCAGATGTTTAAGCTGTTCAAGGTTATGATTTCGTATCTTAGCCATAAGACCATTCAGATTCCATGAAAGTATGCGCATGATTTCACCTCATTATATAAGAACTGGCGATATATTATTATTGGGTTATTATTATGATCAACGGGCTATATTACAGTATCACAACATCCCCGTTTTCAGCTATAATAATATCCATGTGTACCCGATACTGCATGGAAAAAGGGAGTACCTTGCTTGCCCCCATAATAGATAAGGCACTGGCAACAAAGCTCGCCAGAAAGTTTCAGATGGAGATGTCTAAACCCATGGTAACAGAAGGCGAGGTGCATCCTACTGATGTTGCTCCGGTAATAGCTCCCGGAAAGGACGGCAAAAGGGCTGTGTTTCCCATGAAGTGGGGATTTACCGTTCAGATAGAGGGTAAGACAAAGCCTGTTGTAAACGCACGGATTGAAACCGCCTCTACCAAGGCCCTGTTTAAGGATGCGTGGGCGAGACACCGCTGCATCATACCTGCTTCATGGTATATAGAATGGGAGCATTTCAAGGATGATAAGGGCAAAGCGACCACAGGGGATAAATACGTGATCCAGCCTAACGGGGATGTCATCACATGGCTTTGCGGGCTTTACCGCATAGAGGACGGTTTCCCCGCCTTTGCCATTCTAACAAAGGAGCCTTCGGAGGAGCTCGCGAAAATCCATGACCGCATGCCCGTAATACTTACAGAAGACAAGATAGACGAATGGATAAATCCCGACTCCGATCCGAGTAATCTGCTTCCATATGTCCTGACTGATATGATTTCTGAAAAGGCGGATAATTGATCCTTCCATCTCATTCTGCATCGCCCCGATTTTTTCACAACTATAATCCATATTGACAAAAGCGAACATTTGTTCGATAATGGTTTTCAAGCCCTTTATCTGACCCAAGGAGGAAACGGATGTTTTATGGAGCACATTTATATAGCCATCGACTTAAAAAGCTTCTATGCGTCCGTGGAGTGTGTAGAACGCCATATTGATCCCCTCACCTCCTGCCTTGTCGTTGCGGATGCCAGCAGGACGGACAAGACCATCTGCCTTGCCGTATCTCCCGGACTCAAGGCTTACGGGGTTCCGGGCAGGCCGAGACTCTTTGAAGTCATACAGAAGGTCCGGGACATAAACAACGAGCGCAGATACAAGTCTCCGGGGCATAGGTTCATCGGAAGCTCTATTTATACCTATGAGCTTGATAATGATCCTTCGCTGGAGCTTGAATACATAACCGCCCTGCCCAGGATGGCGCTGTATATGAAATACAGCACGGATATATACAAGATCTACCTGAAATACATAGCGCCGGAGGACATACACGTATATTCCTGCGATGAGGTATTCATGGATGTGACCCCGTACCTTGGGATATACAGCATGACTCCCCATGAGCTCGCTATCACCATGATAAGGGACGTACTCTCTTCCACAGGCATCACCGCCACGGCAGGCATAGGCACCAATATGTTCCTGTGCAAGATAGCGATGGACATAGTGGCGAAACGCATGCCCGCTGACAAGGACGGGGTGCGCATAGCGGAGCTTGA
>JAFUWM010000303.1 GCA_017483425.1 Lachnospiraceae bacterium
ACATGACCTCCCATCATGAGGCTCTGGAGAGGCTTGCAGATGCCGGGGTAAAGGTCGTGCCTTCTTATCTCTGTACGACGGATGATGAGATAATAAAGGCTATAGATGCCATAGGCGATAAGCGCGGGGACTATCCGTATGACATAGACGGAGCCGTGGTCAAGATAGACGAGATAGCGTACAGGGAGGATTTTCCCGCAGGGAGCAAGTACAGCGCTGGGCATATTGCCTACAAATATCCCCCCGAGGAAAAGGAATCAGTGATAAGGGATATAGAGCTTTCTGTAGGCATGACCGGGAGGATAAATCCCACAGCGGTATTTGACCCGGTAAGGCTCTGCGGGACGACCGTATCAAGAGCTACGCTTCATAATCAGGATTTCATATCAGAGCTTGGCATAGGGATAGGCAGGACTGTCGTGGTGTATAAATCAGGTGAGATCATACCTAAGATAAAGGAAGTGGTCTCTGCCAAAAATCCCGAGGGATCGGTTGTATATCAGATCCCGCATATCTGTCCTGTATGCGGACATGAGGCGGTCAGGGAAGAGGATACGGCGGATATCCGGTGCGCAAATCCTTCATGCAAGGCAAAGCTGACCAAGCGCATAATCAATTTCGTGAGCCGTGACGCCTATGATATAAAGGGCTTCGGAGAGGAATATATAAAGGCACTTATCGACAGGAAGTACATTTCGGATATAGCGGATATATTCAGGCTCAGGGAGCACAGGGACGAGCTTGTTTCCGACGGGATCATAGGCAAGGAGAAAAACACTGACAAGCTGCTCGGCATTATAGAGGAATCAAAGAAAAATCCGCCGGAGAGACTTCTCTGCGGGCTTTCGGTAGAGAATGTCGGCAGAACCTCGGCGAGAACTATAATGCGCCATTTTGGTTCCTTTGAGAAGCTTATGAATGCTTCGGTATCAGAGCTTACATCGGTGCAGGATGTGGGAGAAATAACGGCTGTTTCTATACATGATTTCTTTCATGATGAAAGCATAGTAAAGCTTATTGATGAGTTAAAAACGCTGGGGCTTAATATGGAAGCCGGACAGACGGAGAGCGCGGGTGATACCTTTGCGGGAAGAACCTATGTCATAACCGGAGATCTGGAGCAGTTTGCGAACAGGGGAGAGCTTACTGATTATATCGAGGCAAGAGGCGGAAAGGTCGCGGGATCGGTATCTAAAAAAACCTACGCGCTCATAAATAATGATGTTAATTCGTCATCAGGCAAGAATAAAAAGGCAAAAGAGCTTGGAATTCCGATAATATCTGAGGCAGACCTTTTAAGTGAGGCGGACTCATGAGACGAATGATGGAATCTTTAAATATGTTCTTGCTGGATTACCTTATCGTTCCGATATGGGCGGTTTTTTCCATAATGGGAAACAGGAACTCTGCAAGGATCATGATACCCGTAACGGCTGTATTTATCGTGATCAATTATTTTAATACAAGGAGTACGACGAAGCTTTTCCTGCTCGATATCAATCTTGCCGCGGCCAGTGTAGCGGGGATCATATTAAATACCTTTCTTTACATCAGATTCGTATATGCCGATCCGCAGATAATAACCGATATGGTGACGATCATTTTCCTGTATACACTCTGCATCATAGGCGCATGCATGCTGTGCCTTGTGATAAAGGTGATCATCCACAAGAGAAATATGAGAATAATAAGCCGTATGGCATCCGGGAATTATGACGCTGATGAATACGACGATGACGATGAAGATGATTTTGAGGATTATGATGATGAATATGATGAGGACGAGGAGGAAGATGAGGAAGAACGCAGGAGTTTCTTGTCGTCCATTTCAAACTTCCTGACAGGGGAAGAAGATGAGGATGAAGAAGAGGATGATGACGAAGACGACGACGATGACGAAGATGATGGCTATGTAAAGCCTGACGGACCAAAGTTCAGGGTAATAAAAAAATAGGAGG
>JAFUWM010000304.1 GCA_017483425.1 Lachnospiraceae bacterium
TCCATCTTCTTCATATTTTTGTCAATTAATCGCTTCCATAATCCATTGTATGATACTGCCATATTTACCTCATTCTGCGTCAGCTTGTTTACTACGCCATAAAACCACCTCAATTAGAGACAATCCGCCGAATAAAAGTATATCAGCCAGCAGTATATCACAGAAGTCTCGTCTATGTCATTAATCAGCAAAAAAAATCTTTGAGATCTCAAATCAGCATTTTGTTATTGATCAGTCAAGTTTCGAAACGCAACTTGCCCAATATATTACGCCCCATATATTTACCCAATAAATTTTGCTATTATCATTGTATGCTGATATGTGCTGATATGCCGTATATTATATGTTTTTCAAGATATTTACTATACTAATCATCCATGAATACCTCACTCATGATCATTGCGTCCCACTGTCTGTCGGCTTCCGCCTGCCTTTGGCGCTTTTCGAACTCTTTGCGCTCTGACCTGCCCATGTCCTTTGTAAGTTGCTTTATTTGTTTTTCTGTTAATCTCACATCATATTCCTTCTTCTTTGATCCGAACATAGCCGCTGCTCCTTTCTTATTAGACAATCTGTAAGTTTCCAGCCCTTTACGAGCATTCCTGTGGTTACAAACTCTCCTATCACTCTGCCGTCCTGCCATGCCTCCACTGTCCCGGTATTCGGGTTCACCTTAAATTCTATATCCATGTCTGCCCTCCGTGTCTATTGCCATATAACATCTCGTCAAAATAGAGAAACTCGTTAAAGATTTTGTCTCTCCAAAACGCTGCTACTATAAGCCCACTCTCGATATCATCACTCATCTCTCTATTTCATGCCATTTGCCGTTTGCATTCAATTCGAACTGTATATCATACACATTCCAATTAGTGTCCGTTATTTCTATTCCATAAACCCATCCGGCTGATACTATGTCTGTGTATTCTTCAAAGAATACGTCCCCCTTTATCACATGCGCATCTGGCTGTATATTTACAAATCCCGATATATCATGACCGGGACAGCCCCTATCACGTTGATGCTGCTCCCGTTTATTATTGATAATATAGCTGTTTACACTTAAACAGGCCTTTTGGGGAGAATCATTCCATATAGCACTTGTAATGATGCAGCATACGCGATCATCGGATAATCTTTTCCGCTCGGTTTGAATCATCGTCACCCTTATATCTGTTTTTCCCGCAAGCTGTTTGACCGCCTCACGAAACAGATCATCTATTTCATCTGGTGTCATAATATGGTCATATTCCATAAGAAACCTCCTTTTTAAAACCTTTCAGTTTTCTTTATCACATCTCGTCCGGATAGCGAAATTCATCGAAGCCCTGTATCCTGCCTCCCCTGTGCTCGGGGTGCCAGACATTTTGACGATAGTTCTCGTTGATATGAAGCTCGTCGAAGCCGCCTGCGCCATAGCCATCGTTGGCGGGGATGTCTACGGGAGCAGTATGGAACTCGTCATAGCTGTATTTGGCTCCGTAGTTTCGGCTCTGACTAGCATATTCGTTGCTGTATATATGCAGATCCTCGACTGTGTCGGTCGCTGCCACGGATCCGCTGTTTAATCCATTGCTCCTGATAAGTAGCTCATCGTTGTAGGATGTGCTGTTTTGCCTGCGTTTCTGGTACTCCTGCTGCCGTCTGTAAATCTCTTCCCATTCGAGCTCATCGACCTGAATACCGGCTTCTCTCATGAGATGCTTGGTTTCTTCGTTATATTCCGGCTTTGCATATGCCGGAACGGCATATAATATTGTCATGATAGCAGCCAGTAATATGATCCTCTTCATCTCTCGTACCTCCGGGCTTTGTTGCCCTTTTATTCTATCATTGTTACGGTCTTTCCGTTGCCCCTGCTACGGTGGTAATTCGCTGTTTTTTTACTGCTTTTCCTTATGAGTTCCTTATGAGTAAAGTATACGACTGTGAACTGTCCTATAATCAGTACTCAATATGGGCGTAGGGGACGCATATGGCTATATCGTCCGTTAACATTAAAAAACACTCCCCAAAGCGTTTTGCTTTAGGAAGTGTTTTTTCTCTTCTTATACTCA
>JAFUWM010000305.1 GCA_017483425.1 Lachnospiraceae bacterium
ACCAGTATGCCCCTGAATACACCCGCTGCCGCAAAGCTTCCTGCAAGAACCGCTGCCACGAGTACTATGATCGCCGCCATATAAAACCCGGCCCCGAGCATATTCGTGAGCTTTGGCATCTTTGCGTGAAGCTCTTTGCGTCTTCTCTCTATTCCCCTGCGGCTATAGTCCAAATCTGCACCTCTTATCAGTCAGTAAGATCGCTGAAGCTGAAGCCCTCTACTTCTCCGCTCTGGTCCGAGTCAGCCTTAACTACCTTATCTCCGTCCTCCTTGACCTCGCCTATTATCTTGTCATCCTCAGTCGCCTTTTCCTTTGTAAGATCAAGTGAGACGTAATGATCATCCTTTTTCTCATTATCAAGGAAATCCTGAAGATCATCATTTGATTCTTCATCAAAATCGTCAAAGTCCGTATACTTATCTCCCGTCAGCAGATAATATACGCCCGCTGCGATCCCTCCTATAATAGCTACCCCTGCAAGCCCCTTGAGAAATTTCTTCATGGATCAGATACCTCCTAAACATAAAAATAATTACCTGCTTCGCTAAGTGTTCATAATTATACTCTCCAATTGTGAAAAAAAAAAGTTCACGGGCATCTGTATTTAATTGTGGTAAAATGTTTTTATGAAAAAGGGATTAATTCTTTTATTGGCCGTTGTCTTCGTGGCTGCATCCGCCGGATGCGGAAGCGACAGCAAAAAAGACGACAAACATATAATACTTACTACGGGCTTTGAGAACGATGAGCTTTTCTTCATCGGGGACAGCAAGTGCTATGTACCGGAAGCAAGGCTTTATATAAGGAATCTCGCGACCGGCTATGAGACGCTTTACGGAGATGAGATCATGAACCGCATGATAGGAGGAGCCACGGTCAGTGACAAGCTTAGTTCGCTTGCCCTATCAAGACTTGCCGAGGTAAAGGTCATGGGGCTTCTTGCGGCAGATCTGGGGATAACTCTGGATGATCGTGATACGGAGAAATGCACCCAGGCGGCTGACAGGTATATCCAGTCTCTGACAGACGGGGATATTGCGGATATTGGCATAGATTATGATCTGCTGCTTTCCATGTACAAGGACTACGCGCTTGCGGATAAGGTATATGACTCTGTCACGGGCGATATAAATCCTGAAATATCGGATGATGAAGCGCGGATCATAACGATCCAGCGCATACTCATAAAGGGTGATAATGAATCGGAAGCCATGCAGACCGCAAATACAATATATGCAATGATAAATGAGGGTATGAGCTTTGATTCGCTGGTCGATGATTATAACGAAGCCCCGCAGTCCAAGTATTCATTCGGGAAGGACAGCAGTGATTTTTCGCCGGAATTCATAGATGCCTGCTTTGAACTCTCCACCGATGAGATTTCGGGGCCTGTCATTACAGAGGAGGGCGTTTCCATAGTAAAATGCCTTAGCTCCTATGACATGGAGCAGACCGATATAAACAAGGTTCGCATGGTCGAAAAGCGCAAAAGCGATGCATTCAACGATGTTTACAGCGCCTTTGTGAAGGATCTTTATTCTGATTTTAACAGCGACTTGTGGGATGAGCAGATGCTGACATCCAGAAAGCTTGATACTAAGGATAATTTTTTTGAAGTGTATGATGACATCTTTAATACGCCCGGAACGGAGAGCCCGGGCAGATGATATTAAACCGGCGTTTGGATAAAGGCCATGGCCTTTTC
>JAFUWM010000306.1 GCA_017483425.1 Lachnospiraceae bacterium
CACTGAAGATGATATAGAGCATGCGGCGGAGATAGCCCAGTCGACTGACTTCATCATGAAGAAGGAAGAAGGCTTTAATTCTCCGATATCACAGGGCGGAACCAACGTGTCCGGCGGACAGAGACAGAGACTTGCCATAGCCCGTGCCATTGTAAGGCGTCCTGAGATATATGTATTTGACGACAGTTTCTCAGCCCTTGACTTCAAGACCGACAAGGCGCTTCGCACGGCACTCGGCAAGGAGACGGGAGAGGCCACCGTGGTCATAGTGGCGCAGAGGGTATCAACCATAGCTGAGGCAGACAGGATCATAGTGGTTGACAAAGGACAGGTCGTAGGCATAGGTAAACATGATGAGCTTGTGAAGAATTGTGAGGTTTATAAGGAAATAGTTGATTCACAGATGAGCAAGGAGGCGACGGCATGAGTAAGATAAAGAGATCACGCAGGCCTGAGAGCCCCTACAAGAGACTGTTTTCACTTATGAAAGCGCACAGGGCAAAGCTTATATGCGCAATCATAGTTCTGTTTATAGCGGCAATAGCAAATGGTCTGGCACCATTGTTTACGGGCCTTGCGACTAACGAGATGGCTGCGATATTCGCGCAGAGCAGCTTTACAGGATACGGGAAGCAGTTCCTTACATTCATAATACTGATGCTTTGCTGCTACACGGTAAACGGTATCTTCACGTATATTGGTACGTGGATGATAGTCGGAGTCACTGAGACGACGATATATGATCTCAGAAAGGAGATCGAGGCAAAGCTTTCGAGGCTTCCGCTTAATTATTATGATACAAATACCTACGGTGACATCTTAAGCCGTGTGACCAATGACGTGGATACAATATCAAGCTCGCTGCAGCAGAGTATCTATCAGGTTGTGAACGCGATATTCACGCTCGTATTCGTTACGGCCATCATGCTTTCGATAAGCGGATTGCTGACAGTTGTAGGGCTTATAATAATTCCTTTTGCCATGTATGCTTCGGCCCGCATCGCAAAGAACGCTCAGGGAAAGATCAATAAGCAGATGGAGGATACGGGTAAGCTTAACGGCATAGTTGAGGAGTACTACGGCGGCCATAACGTCGTTTCCGTATTCGGACGTGAGGAGACGGTCATTGATAATTTTGAAGTAGTAAACAATGACCTTTATGAGAATTCAAGAGACGGTCAGTTCCTTTCGGGTACTCTGATGCCTATCATGCAGAACATGACCAACTTCGGATATGCGCTTGTCGCGGTATTCGGAGCGTTTCTCGGTATCATGGGCGGTCTTTCAATAGGTATGATACAGGCATTCACGATGTATTTAAGGCAGTTCTCACAGCCGCTTACACAGGTCATGCAGCTTTCAAACATCATGCAGCAGACCGGAGCGGCTTCCGAGAGGATATTTGCTTTCCTTGACGAAGAGGAAGAGGTTAAGGACGTGGACGATCCCAAGTTCCCTGCTGAGCTTAAGGGCGACGTGAAATTCGACCATATCAAATTCGGCTACCTGCCTCACCAGACTCTCATCCATGACCTTGATATAGAGATCGCGGCAGGAGAGAAGACCGCAATAGTCGGACCTACAGGCGCCGGCAAGACGACGCTCGTCAACCTCATCATGCGTTTCTATGATGTGAGAGAAGGCGCTATCAAGATAGACGGAGTGGATATCAGGCAGATGCAGAGAAGCCGTCTGAGGGAGATCTTCGGCATGGTGCTTCAGGATACATGGTTATACTCCGGCACCATCATGGAGAATATCAGGTACGGCAAGCTTGACGCTACGGATGAAGAGGTCATAGAGGCTGCGAAGAAAGCAAGGGCAGATGAATTCATCCAGATGCTTCCGGGCGGCTATCAGTTTGAGCTTCATGAGGGCGCAAGCAATATAGCGCAGGGTCAGAGGCAGCTTCTTACGATCGCGAGAGCAATGCTCAACGATCCGCCGGTCATGATCCTTGACGAGGCTACATCTTCGGTCGATACGAGAACCGAGGTCATGATCCAGGAAGCAATGAACGAGATGATGAAAGGAAGGACCTCATTTGTCATAGCGCACCGCCTGTCTACCATAAAGGATGCGGAGAATATACTTTATATGCAGGATGGTGATATACTGGAGGTCGGAAACCATGAGGAGCTCATGGCGAAGAACGGACTTTATGCAAAGCTGTACAACAGCCAGTTCCCGGATCAGGAGGAGAGCGCATAAAGCAGTTCTGCCTGAAGCAGATTATGGATTGATATTTTTAGTATTATTAGGAGGTTATGAAGTAAGATGAACGGAAAGAGAGTTGCAACTATCATTATTGGTGTTTTACTGATCATTGGCGGAATATGGTGCATGGTCACGCCGCTTGCAACGGACATGGCTCTGGTGTGGGTATTTGGCGTGTTCATGTTTGCGCAGGCCTGCGGTGAGATATCCACATACGCTGACCGCAAGGCAGCGGGATACGCGGATGGTTTCTCACTGGCAATGTCTATCATAAGCCTTATATTCGGCATCATGCTGATATTCAGTTGGAGAATGGATATAGCGGCTGCGGAGGTGCTGCTGTTCTTTGTTTTCTTCTGGCTTATAGTCGGAGGAGTAATGAGTATAATAGGTGCTATCCAGGTGGGAAACGCGCTTGGGCTTAGTCCTGTATGGGGTGTCGTGATGGGTATCATCATGATAATCGGTGGAGCCTTTGGCGTGGCGCATCCTTTGATCGGTGCTATCTCGGTAGGTATCATAGCCGGTATGGATATAATCGTATCCGGCATAGAGCTCATAGCAATCGGAAGCGTCAGACTTCCTGATATAAGAGCAAGGCAGGAGTAATTTTTTTCGGAAGCATGAAAAGGATTCCGATCAGCAAAAGATTAATTACATTGGGGCGGCTTTTAAAACAGACGGGAACGTGGCATATACTGGCTTCGTATATCGTATTCGTTTTTATTGCCGCTCTGATCGTTTTTTTGACGGAGCCGGAGATCACAAGCTATGGAGACGCGCTCTGGTACTGCTATGATGTGATCTCCACCACTGGCTTCGGAGACGTGGTAGTGCACGGTTTCATAGCTAAGCTCTGTTCCGTCGTTGTCACTGTGTATTCCCTTATCGTCATAGCTATAATCACGGGATTGTTTGCAAATTTTTATATGCAGGTTATAGAGGAGAGACGGCAGGGGACACTGGCGGCTTTTCTTGATAAAATAGAGCGTCTTCCGGAGATGACACCAGAGGAGCTGAAGGAGCTTTCGGAAGAAGTAAAAGTATACAGGAACGGAGAAAAATAGAGCCGTATTTCCATGCAGGACGATATCAGGGATATAATAATAAAATACGGCAGGGATATCCTATGCTCGGAGGAGTTCAAGGCGACTTTTGGTCAGACCCATCATATGAGCACAACCGTGGGTGATCACACGCTTGGGGTCACGGCGGAGGCAGTAAAGATATGTCTGCGCCACGGCCTGACAGATGATGAAACCATGAGGAATGTCGTAACAGCCTGCCTTTGCCATGACCTTGGCATCATAGGCAGGCATGATAAATTTAAAAACAATGTCCAATGTCTTATCTGGCATCCGAGACATTCGGCGGAAAAGTATATGGAGGTTACGGGAGAGAGGAATGAAAGGATACTGGATTCCATTCTCTGCCATATGTTTCCGCTAAAGATGCAGATCCCGAGATACAAGGAAGGATGGATATTGGTGCTTGCGGACAAGATAGCGGCAGCAAGGGAAAAGATGGGAGTGCCCTCCGTAACGGCGGAGGACAGTATGGAAATAATGAGGAGATTACAAAAATGAACATGACGGTTGAAAAAACGGATGCGGTACAGAACGGAGTAAAAAGAGCCATTTTTGCGGTAATAGCAATAATACTCCAGATTCTGGTGCTTTATGTCATTTATTTCAGGATCGAATCCAGATTTGTATGGGTATCGATTCTTATAAACCTTTTGGGGGCTGTACTGGTGCTTTTTATTTACGGAAAACATGTGACCGCAGCCATGAAGATGCCCTGGCTCATATTGATAACGGCATTTCCGATCCTCGGTGTCTTCCTTTACCTCATGACCGGACTTAATAAAGGAACGCATGAGATGCGGAACCGGTACAAATTGCTTGATGGTAAGCTTATGCCGCTGCTCACCGAAAATGACACTGTGCTTGAAAGCCTTGCAGCAAAGGATATTGGAGTCGCAAGCCAGAGCCGGTATATCAGAGACTATGGGAGGTACCCGGTATACAACAATACCGATGTCGTATTCTATGATGACGGAGCAAAGGGATATGAAGCGCAGTTAAAAGACTTAAAGACCGCGGAAAAGTTCATATTCATGGAATATCACGCAATAGAGGACGGCAAGTCATTTGAGCCGCTGCATGAGATACTTAAGGAAAAAGCCGCGGCAGGCGTTGACGTGCGTATATTCTATGACTATGTCGGAAGCATGGGCTTCATCGGAAATTCCTTTGTTGACAAGATGGAAAAGGACGGTATAAAATGCCGGGTATTTAATCCGATGAACCCCGTTTTGAATTTCTTCATAAATAACCGTGACCACCGCAAGATAACCGTCATAGACGGGAGAGTAGGTTTTACAGGGGGCTATAATCTCGCGGATGAATATTTTCATGTGACTGAGCCATACGGACACTGGCTTGATACCGGAATAAGACTTGAGGGTGATGCCGTTAAGAGCCTGACCGTTGCTTTCCTTGAAAACTGGAACGCGATAAGGGATGATGACCAGGATGATAAGGATTTCTCAAGATTTCTGCCGGATATCCCGTATGAAGCAAAGGAGAAGGGATATGTGCAGCCTTACGCTGACAGTCCGATGGACGAGGAGCATGTGGGAGAGAACGTATATATGAATGTGCTGAGGGGCGCAAAGAAATATGCATGGTTCATCACACCTTACCTTATCATCACGGATGAGATGATCTCGGCTTTTGCTTTGGCGGCAAAGAGCGGGGTCGATGTGCGTATCATAACCCCGGGTATTCCTGACAAGAAGCTGATCTACAGTGTTACAAGGTCATATTATGCCGGACTTGCGAGAAACGGAGTCAGAATATTTGAATATACGCCCGGTTTCTGTCATGCCAAGCAATGCGTATCTGACGACGAGGTTGCAACCTGTGGTACAATAAACCTTGATTTCAGAAGTCTCTATCATCATTTTGAGAATGGAGCCTTCATGTATGATTATCAGGCTGTAAAGGATATGAAGAGGATGTTTGACGAGACCTTCCCCAAGTGCAAAGAGGTAACGATGGAGTACAAGGTGGGACGATCCAGCTTCCTTCGCATCAAGCAGCTTATCCTTCGCCTGGCTGCACCATTGCTATAATAAAAGGGGAGATAGAAATGGATAGTTTTTTGCCGTTTTTTGTGCTCTTGATGCTGCTTGTCGTCGGCCTCGGTTTTTTCAATGAGAAGGTCACGAAGCTTACTGGTGAGATCGCGCTCATGCTGTTTTCAACGGTTATAGGTGCCGTGCTTCTGATCGTTGAGGTGGTCACGACCCAGCAACCTCTGACGCAGGTCATACAAGGGATACATGGTATTAATCTGGAAAGCTTTCTGATGGACGGAGTACTTTGCTTCATGCTCTTTTCGGGCTCCTGCCATATGAAGCTTTTTGATTTCAGGAAGCAGGCAAGGGGTGTTGCGATACTTTCATTTCTGGCAACCTTTTTGGGCGCCGTATTTTACGGTCTGCTTTTCTTTGCGGTTTCGGGTCTTTTGGGTCTGGGCTTAAGCATACCGGTATGTCTTATGTTCGGAAGTATTGTGGCTCCTACGGATCCCATAGCGGCGACAAGTATACTCAATAAATTCGGGCTGCCCAAGGATACAAGTTTTTTGATAGAGGCGGAATCGCTTTTAAATGACGGTGTCGGTGTCGCAGTTTTTGTATGCTTTTCAAACCTTGTGACAAAAGCGGAAAGCGAGGGCTTTTTCACCGTGCTGGTCAGGGAGCTTTTCGGAGCGATACTGGTAGGACTTATTGTCACGCTTGTATGTTATCCGGTATTCAGCAGGACAAATGACGTGATGCGGCGTATATTCACAAGTCTTTTCGCAGTGTCGGCGGTCTATCTGCTGTGCGAGATATTTGATTTCTCGGGAGCCATAGCGTCTGTGGTCTGCGGCGTTATGTTCGCTTACTTAAGGGAATACAGCGAGGATAAAGGCGCTAAGTGGGATATGGAGAGTTATGATGCATTCTGGGATGTGCTGGATAATCTGCTTAACTCGATACTCTACGTGATACTTGGATTAAGCTTTATTTATATTCTTCAGATGCCTAAGATCATGCTTGTATCACTGGGAGCGATCGTCTGCAATCTAATAGGAAGATCGGGCAGCGTGGGGATATGTACTTTCCTGATGGGTAAGCTCCCCGACGGATATGGCAAGTGGGATTTTACGAAGCTTCTGACATGGGGAGGTTTGAGAGGCGGACTCTGCATAGCGCTTGCCATGAGCGCAAAGAGTATGCTGTCTGAGGATATGTATAGAATAATCCTGGGCGGCACCTGTGCCGTTGTATTTTTCACCACGATCATACAGGGACTTACAATGAAAAAAGTATATCAGAGGATAGAAGCCCACAGATGAATATAGAGGATATATATAAAGAATATCATGACAGGGTATTGAATTA
>JAFUWM010000307.1 GCA_017483425.1 Lachnospiraceae bacterium
ATACTGGCCGCATTGGGATTGTATACTACGGTAAGGGTACTGATAACAAAAGCATATGTAGAATCGATTGTGATCCGCATGTATCTGGGAACCGTCTATTTAGTGTCCGTTATAATGTACATTTATTTCATGATAAGCGCCCCATACTACAGCTCCATGGATTTCAGATATGTACTGTATCTTGTCCCGCTGGAAGCCCTTATGCTGGGGATATACATAGAAAAAAGCAATGCTGCGTTCAGGCGGATTTCTTTGGCTCTGACCGGAGTGTTTGCCGTATCTGCGGCGGCTGTATACTTACTGCTGTCCCGCGCCTAGATGTCCGCCGGAGTTTATTGTATAACGGGAAATTGGTGCGCCTGCCAGTGTCATGGTATAATGAAACCGCTAAACTTGGGAGAGAAATATAATGTCACTATATGAAGAAATAAAAAACAAAACCGAAAAGCTCGCAGTTGTGGGACTGGGCTATGTAGGTATGCCCATAGCCGTGGAATTTGCCAAAAAGGCGGATGTCATAGGCTTCGATACAAACAGCGCGAAGATAGAGCTCTATGATTCAGGCATAGACCCCACAAATGAAGTCGGAAATGACGCGATAAAAAACACAACGGTTTTTTTCACAAGTGATGAAAATAAGCTGAAGGAGGCAAAGTTTTTTATCGTAGCGGTGCCTACGCCGGTAAATACGGATCACACGCCGGATCTTTCCCCGGTGGAGGGGGCGAGCGAGGTGGTAGGTCGCAACCTTCAGAAAGGGTCGATAGTCGTTTTTGAGTCTACCGTATATCCGGGTGTTACAGAGGATGTCTGTATACCGATATTGGAAAAATGCTCGGAGCTGAAATGCGGCGCGGATTTCAAGGTCGGTTATTCTCCCGAGAGGATAAATCCCGGTGACAGGGTTCATACACTGACTAATATAAGGAAGATCGTTTCAGGCATAGACAAGCAGGCGCTTGAGGAAATAAAGGACATCTACGACATGGTCATAGAGGCGGGGACTTATCCGGTGTCATCGATCAAAACCGCTGAAGCGATAAAGGTCGTGGAAAACAGCCAGCGTGATATAAATATCGCTTTTATGAATGAGCTCGCGATGGTATTTGACCGGATGGGCATCGATACCGGTGAGGTCATCGACGGCATGAATACAAAATGGAATGCCCTCGGCTTCAGACCGGGACTTGTAGGCGGACACTGCATAGGTGTCGATCCTTATTACTTTACCTATGAAGCGGAAAAGCTTGGTTATCACAGCCAGATCATACTTAACGGCCGTATAGTGAATGACAGCATGGGAGCGTATATTGCTGACGCTACCGTGAAAAAGATGATAGAGGCTGGGCAGGCTCCGAAGTCCTCAAAGGTTGTGATCCTGGGACTCACATTTAAGGAGAACTGCCCGGATACGCGAAACAGCAAGGTGAACGATATCATAAAAAGGCTTAATGAGTACGGGATAAAGCCGGAGATCGTAGATCCATGGGCGGATGAAAAGGATGCCATAAGAGAAAACGGCGTTGAACTGAAGACAATGGGAGATATAAAGGATGCAGACTGCGTGATAGCAGCGGTGGCTCATGATGATTTCAAAAAGCTCGGGCTGGACGGAGTGAAGAAGCTGTACAGGCAGACACCGGATGAAGACAAGGTTCTGATCGATGTCAAAGGATTATACAGTGTGGACGAGCTTCAAAGATCCGGCCTCAGATGGTGGAGACTTTGACATTATACTAAATAGTGGTACAATGATCATTAACGCAAAAACATATTAAAGTATAAACAGAGGCATAAGATGGATCTGGCAGAAGAACTCCAGGCGGAGTTGGAAATACCGACAGCGTTTACTATCCCCATAGGGGGAGGTATCGCTATAAATCAAACAGTGGTGATCACGTGGTGTATCATCGCTTTTCTTTTTGTCCTGATGCTCATACTTACGCGAGGCTTTGTGACGCAGAATCCCGGTAAGAGACAGGCTCTGGTGGAAGCTTTCGTAGTCTGGATGCAGGATCTTGTAGGCAGCAATATGGACGAGAAGGGAAAGGCTTATGTGCCTTATCTTTGCAGTATCCTGCTGTTCCTCGGAGTTTCAAACATCATAGGAATATTTAATATCGCGCCGCCGACAAAGGATCTAAGGACAACAGTCGCGCTGGCGCTCATGAGCATAGTCCTCGTACAGATAGCGGGAATAAGGGAAAAGAAGGTCGGCGGGTGGCTAAAAAGCTTCGCGCAGCCGATAGGGGTCATGCTCCCTATGAACATACTTGAGCTTTTTATCAAGCCGCTCTCGCTCTGCATGCGACTTTTCGGAAATATATTCGCGGCGTTTGTCATAATGGAGCTTGTTAAAATGGTAGTTCCCGTGGTGTTACCCGCGGCGCTGTGCCTGTATTTTGATCTTTTTGACGGATTACTGCAGGCTTATGTATTTGTGTTCCTTACATCGTTATATATAAACGAAGCGGTGGAGTGACCGCTTCATAAAGCGTGACGGCAGACAGATAAGACACAAAGAGGTGTCACAGATTTAGGAGGGAAAATAAATGGTAGCATTAGGCGCAGGAATCGCCGCTCTGACAGGAATCGGAGCCGGCATAGGTATCGGTATAGCGACAGCGAAAGCTGTTGACGCGACGGCACGTCAGCCGGAAGCACACAGCAAGATAATGACGCTGCTGCTCCTTGGATGCGCGCTTGCAGAAGCAACCGCTATATACGGTCTGCTCGTTGCGATCCTGATCATATTCGTGCTGTAAGCAGGGGGTAGATAAGTGCTGAGTTTTGATCTGGTTAATTTCATATGCATGATCATAAATATCCTGATCCTGTTTTTTATAGCCAAAAAATTTCTCTTTGGCAGGGTCAACGATATCAT
>JAFUWM010000308.1 GCA_017483425.1 Lachnospiraceae bacterium
GCAAGGGTCTTTATCATCATTTCCATTTCATAAGAATTAACCTTGCATCCAAGGTTGTGGAAAGCAACTGTTTTTTTCATATAACCTTTATCTGTCGAAATAAGCTACTGCAAAAAGCAGAGAAGAATTCCAATATATTGACACTTCATTAGTGCTGTAACTCATATGGTCATCAATATAACATTTCTGGGGAGGCGTGTTTTCATCCGCGCAGTTTTTGATCGTGGCATCCGCAAGCAGTATGCACGGTCCGCCGGACACTTCTCCGGGAATGGGTCTTGCTACCCTGTCCGCCACCGTCACTCTGTTGTGGGGATTCTTCACAGCATGATCGCCAAAGCCCGTAACATATGATCTATCCATTGCGTTCATGCCGAGGATATAGTGTATCTGATTTAATGCCGCCTCCTCATATACCTCGATATCAAGCTTCAGCGCGCTTATCTGCTCCTCTAATGACTCTAGTTTTTGATCGATTTTTTGTCTTAACGCAAGCCCTGCCAGAAGCATGACTCCGGCCCTGTTTGAAACCACCATGTTACTTCCCCATACGAAGTCCTGTTTCATCATGGAAAGCGGATACCCCTCTTCCTGCATGTTAACAAATTCATCCGCTCTTTCCTTTAGGATGCCGGTCATCTGTTCTCTTAATTCCTCTCCCGCGTAATTCATGGGGTCAAAGATAACAGCGGCCGCCGCAAATGCCGATACATCCTGCCACCCGAAACCGTCATCCACGCTTCTGTTATCGGAATGGGGATGGTCTTTTACATATTCTGCAAAAGCTTCCCTGAGCAGCTTCAGGTATCTATCGTGTCTTGATTCCCTCCGGGCTGAAGCCGCCATGATAGATCTGTCATTTTTATTTCCGGCTTCATGATCGCATCTTATAAGCTCGGCATAAGCCCACATCCTTTCGTCCTTATCCGAGCTGTCTTTGTATTCGCCTGTATTGCAGCCCTCGGGATTATGAAAGTCTGTATTCTCCGGATGCTCTGCAAGCCACTGTCCCGCCATATAAGCCTGATGCATACAGTCCCTCGCAAAAGCCGGATCATATTCCGCGTACACTCTCGACGCTATGCACATGACAGCCGCGAAATCCGCTGTCGCCATGCTCGTCACGGGAAATATAAACTGCTCACACGTCTCGTCTTCGGGCATTATAAATTCACTGAAAACAAAGGGAGTGACCTTGTGATGAACTCCTCCGTCCTCATCCTGCATCTCACTTAAGAATTCAAGCTCGTATCTGCATTCATTCAGGATATCGGGGATCTCATTTTCTGACTCCGGTATATTGACTTCTTCCCTGAAAGCCTCAGGAAAAAGCTCATAAGCGTACAGCATGTGCGCCGCCGCGACCGCCCCTGCACTCACATACCTCCCATAATCGCCTGCGTCATGCCAGCCCTTGTGCAAAAGGCAGGCTTCCTCCGATCCCAAAAACCTTGACTTTTCAGTATGACAGATACCTCGCTCAAAAGGTCCGGCATGTCTGCGTGGAAGATGAGCTCCACATCTTCTAAAATAGAATGCCTTTAAAAGAGAATTTTTCAAAGTTTTGTAAACATGCGGCTCCACCTTAAACGCAGCCGATGACTCGCCCTCCTCTGACTCTATATGATAGATGCCCGGATCACTCACGCCGGAAAAATCAAGACGATATACATCATGCCCGGCAGTTTCGTCATACCCTGCCGGTATAGCCACAACCCCTGTATCGAGCCGCTTTCCCTCATTATCATCCACAATATAAAAGCTGCCGTCCTTATCGCTGACCGCAAGCTTTACCGCATATGGAAGGAATCCCGTTTCATTCACCGATATCATATAAGTTTCTCCGCTGTTTTTATACTGTTCAAAAACTCCTCTGCCGCTTTTGACAACGGTCTGTCCTTGCTCCATACAAGCAGGTATGTGGCAAAAGCATCGGGATGGTCTATCTTTTTTATGACTATATTATCATCCTCTGTCATGACACCTTCTGCCAGCGGAAAGATAGCTATACCCACGCCCGCTCTTGCAAGCTCTCTCACATTTATAAGATGCGCCACCCTGCAGACCACATTCAAGGGCTTTGACGGATCAGGCATCCATTTGCGAAATTCCTCGCTTCTTGATGCCCTTGAGGGTATGATCAGTTCCCTGTCAGCCAAAATCTCAGGCTTGATTGATTTCCCCCTCTTTTTTGCCAATGGATCGTTCCCCGGTATGATCGCCGCCCAGGGCTCGGTGTGAACCGTTACGGAATTCAGCTCCGGATCGGAAAAGGGTTCCATTACTATAGCAAGATCACACAGTCCCTTGTGGATCCTGTTTACTATCTCGTCAGTCGTTCCCGTCCAGAAATCATACTGTACATGGGGATTTGCCTTGTGAAAAGCCGATATCCATCCGGCGAGCAGATGCGGACCGTATCCTTCGACGGTCGCGATATAGATCCTTCCGTGAAGTCCGCTGCTCATTTCGGATATGTCATCCTTAGACTTGCTCTCAAGCTCTAATATCTGTCTGGCGTATTGCTTAAAGAGCAGACCCTCTTCTGTCAGATGAAGCGAGTGTGGGCTTCTTTCAAAGAGCTTCGCGCCAAGCTCGTCCTCCAGATCCTTGATCTGTCTGGAAAGCGGAGGCTGGGCGATACAGAGCTTCTCCGCTGCCCTCGTAAAATTCATCTCTTCGGCCACCGCCATAAAATATCTTATATGCCTGAGTTCCATGCCGGATTACCCGCTTCCCTCTTAGTAAATCATTATCTTTCAAAAAACTGATCGTCTCATAAGGTATTATATGGGATATCGCATGGCGGAATCAAATAAAACAATTTACCCCCACCGGCTCTATGTCCGGCAGGGGTAATATTATAAACAGCATCCCGCTGATATGGTGCTTTTCAGCCCTCTATGGCGATATATTTCTGCTCCTCAACCTTAGGCTCTTCCACCTTCTTAGGTACGGTAAGAGTGAGGATACCGTTTTCAAACTTTGCCTTGATATCTTCTTCTTTTACCGCCTCGCCTACGTAGAAAGTCCTGCTTACAGAGCCCTGATACCTCTCTCTGCGGATGTAGTGATGATCCTTATCCTTCTCGTCATTGCTCTTTGTCGTAGAAGCGTTGATCGTCATGTAGCCGTCTTTCAGAGATGCTTTGATGTCTTTCTTATCAATGCCCGGAAGACTCATCTGCAACTCATAACTGTCCTTATCCTCCTTGACATCCGTCCTCATCAGCTCTCCGGCATTCCCCTGGAAGCTATCCAGATGACCAAA
>JAFUWM010000309.1 GCA_017483425.1 Lachnospiraceae bacterium
AGGATGACCAGGTTCTGATCGTAGATGAATTTACCGGACGTATCATGCCGGGCCGCCGGTATTCCGACGGACTTCATCAAGCGATAGAGGCAAAGGAAAGAGTGAAAGTCAAGAGGGAGTCAACAACCCTTGCGACGATAACTTTCCAGAATTTCTTTAATAAATTCGATAAGAAATGCGGCATGACGGGTACGGCGCTTACGGAGGAAAAAGAGTTCCGCGAGATCTACGGGATGGACGTGGTAACCATACCTACCAATAAGCCGATAGCCCGTGACGATATGCAGGATGCGGTATTTAAGACAAAGAAAGAAAAATACAAAGCGATATGTGATGAGGTAGAGAGGGCGCACGGCGCAGGTCAGCCCATACTTCTGGGCACTATAAATATCGATACCTCAGAACTTTTGTCAGGTATGCTGAGGAAGCGCGGGATACAGCACAATGTCCTCAACGCAAAGTTTCATGAGCAGGAAGCCGAGATAATAGCCGAAGCCGGACATCACGGTTCAGTCACGATAGCGACGAATATGGCCGGACGTGGTACCGATATCAAGCTTGACGAGGAGGCACTGGAGTCGGGCGGACTTTATGTAATAGGTTCGGAGCGGCATGAGGCGAGACGTATAGACAATCAGTTGAGAGGACGTTCCGGCCGTCAGGGTGACCCCGGAATGTCAAGATTCTATATCTCGCTTGAGGATGATCTGATGAGACTTTTCGGATCGGACAGACTGATGGCTGCCTTTGAAGCGCTGCAGGTGCCTGAAGGCGAGCAGATAGAGCACAAGATGCTGTCGGGCGCGATAGAGCGCGCCCAGAAAAAGATAGAGGAAAACAACTACGGTATCAGAAAGAACCTTCTCGAATACGATGCCGTAAATAACGAGCAGAGAGAGCGGATCTATGAGGAACGGCGCAGAGTGCTTGACGGCGAGAGCATGAGAGATACGATCTATAAGATGATAACGGATACCGTAGACAGCGCGGTCGATACCTGCATAGGCGAGGATTCCAGATCAGAGGATTGGGATATGAGAGAGCTTAATCAGATCCTTCTGCCGACGATACCTGTGGAGCCTGTAAAGACACCTGATGTCAGGGATATGAGGAAAAAAGAGGAGCTGAAGCAGTACCTTAAGACCAAGGCGGTCAAGCTCTATGAGGAAAAAGAAGCGGAGTTCCCCGAGCCGGAGGCAATAAGGGAAGTTGAGCGCGTTATACTGCTCAAGGTCATAGACCGCAAATGGATGGATCATATAGATGACATGGATCAGCTGAGGCAGGGTATAGGTCTGCAGGCATATGGGCAGAGGGATCCGGTAGTCGAGTACAAGATGGCCGGCTATGATATGTTTAATGACATGATAGACGCCATCCAGGAGGAAACGGTAAAGACTCTGTTCCGCATACGCGTCGAGGAGAAGGTTGAGCGCGAGCAGGTGGCGAAGGTTACGGGCACTAATAAAGACGATACCGCGAAGCATGCTCCTAAGACAAGAAGCGACAAAAAGATATATCCTAACGATCCCTGCCCGTGTGGATCAGGAAAGAAATACAAGAATTGCCATATGCGCCTGGAGGGTAAATAAGAGTATACACTATGGTAGAGCTTGATAATCTGAAAATAGAAATCAAAGAATATGAGGAACCACTGTCTGAGCTCAAGGCTTCGCTTGACCTCGAGAGTAAAGCGAACCGCATAGCGGAGCTTGAAAGGCTTATGGAGGAACCCGGTTTCTGGGATGATCCGCAGAAGAGCCAGAAGGATTCGCAGCTTCTCGGGGATCTGAGGAATGATGTGAAGGGTTATAATGAGCTTGAGTCAAAGTACACGGATATGCTCGATCTCATAGATATGGCCAATGATGAAAATGACGCCTCGATGGCAGGTGAGATCAAGGCTGATTTTGAGGAGTTCAGCCGGCAGTTCGATGAGATGAAAACGGCGACTCTTCTGTCCGAAAAATACGATGACGCGAATGCGATAATCAATATCAATGCCGGGGCAGGCGGAACCGAGTCCTGCGACTGGGCGTCCATGCTCTATCGCATGTATGGTAAGTGGGCCGACAGACACGGATATAAGATAGAGGAGCTTGACATGCTGCCTGGAGACGAGGCGGGGATAAAGTCTGTCGAATTTCAGGTCAACGGACTGAATGCTTACGGATTCCTGAAGTCCGAAAAGGGTGTACACAGGCTGGTGCGCATATCGCCCTTTAACGCGCAGGGTAAGAGGCAGACGTCCTTTGTCTCAGTGGATGTCATGCCGGATATAGAGGATGATATCGACATAGAGATAAAGCCGGATGATATCAGGATAGATACCTACAGGTCATCAGGCGCGGGCGGACAGCATATAAACAAAACCTCGTCCGCTATCCGTATAACGCACTTCCCGACAGGGATAGTCGTGACCTGTCAGAATGAGAGGAGCCAGTTCCAAAATAAGGACAAGGCTATGCAGATATTGAAATCGAAGCTGTATATGCTTGCAAAGGAAAATAACGCCGA
>JAFUWM010000310.1 GCA_017483425.1 Lachnospiraceae bacterium
GATAACCTGGAATCCTCACTCTCTACAGGACCTACGGGCGACGATCTTGACTTTGACGGGGAATTCTATCCGTACTATCACATGCTTGATGAGAGAGGCCAGCATCTATACCGCCAGATATACGCAAACGCAAAGGAGCTTAATCCTGATTTTAAGGCTGTTGAAAAGGCCATGCCCTGGTCCTCTTTCAGAAATGTGTTTGAAGCGGTTTTTAACGACCATCCGGAATTATTCTGGCTTAATACGGAGTACTCCGCAGGATACAGGGATAACGGGGAGTGTCTTGAAATTGTCCTTTCATTCAACCGTACCGCACAAGATCTTGAGGCTTCCGCTTCGCAGTTTGATTCCGGAGCAAACAATATAGGGAGCGCCGCCTACGGAAACGAATATGAGCAGGAGAAAGCCATACATGATGCCATACTTAATGGTTTTGCTTATAACCGCTCGGCTGAGATGAATCAGAGCGCCTATAGCGGACTGGTAAATAACTCTACCGTATGTGCCGGGTATGCCAGATCTTTCCAGTATGTAATGCAGCAGCTTGGCATCCCATGTTATTACTGTCGGGGTGTCGCGGGCGAGCCCCATGCGTGGAACATAATAAAGCTCGGGGACGACTACTACAATGTAGACGCAACGTGGGATGATTCCGACGAAACATGGCAGTATGAGTATTTCAATCTGTCCGATGCGGAGCTGAATAAGGATCATCGCCGCACAAGTCTCTCTGTTTATCTTCCGGCATGTAACGGAGGACAGTACAGCCATCTTGAGCAGAAGCCGGAAAATGATACTCCGGAGGAAAATGACGATGTTGCGGACCTTCCTGACGGAACCTATGTAGGCAGCCGCGAAGAGTATTTTGCGCAATGCATACAGGCAATACAGGCGAATGGAAGAGGTTCTTATTCCTTTGATCTATATACAACCGACAAAGACGTATATAAAAGCTGCATGTCAGCCTACGCGGACGGCTCAGCCAAAAGTGAATATATGAATGACGCTTTTTACTCTGTGGAGGACGCAAAAGGACTCTCTGTTGATTTTATCGGAACAGAGGAAAACGGCTACTATAAAATGACACAAAGGGTAAAGCTTAGGTAGAAAGTCAGCTCTTTACGAAATAATCCGTAAGCTGCTCTATGGGTATGGGCTTTGAGTACTTATATCCCTGCAGATATCTTGCAAACATGGCAATGCAGCGCTCCTCATCATTCTCGTCCTCTATGCCTTCATAGAGGACGGAATAATTCATATCCGTAAACATATGTGCCAGATAGCTCACCATTGTCTCCGTCTTTACATCCACTCCGCTCGCAACGGTCAGCGATCTGTCAAACTTGATTATGTCAAAGGGAAGCTCCATTATACGCTCAAAGCTGGAATAGCCCGTTCCGAAATCATCCAGATAGAATTTGATCCCGCTGTCCCTGAGCTCGTTAAGCCTTTCTTTCACAAACAGGAAATCCCTCTCGTTCTGACTCTCCGTGATCTCTATGGCGACCTTTTCAAAAGGGATGCCTATTATGGATATTATCCCTTTTACCTTTGCCGCGAAATCCGGCTCTCTCACATCTATCATCGAAAAATTAACGGATATGCGTTTCACATAGTAGCCTTCTTCTATCAGCTTCTTTATCTGAGCGCAGGTCTTTGCAAGTATTATCAGACTCAGTGTATGTATCAGTCCGTGCCTCTCTGCAAGCGGAATAAACTGGTCGGGAAAGACCATACCCGTCTCCGGAAGCTTAAGTCTCATGAGTGCTTCCGCGGTATCGTATTGTCCTGTTCGTGTATTCAAAACCGGCTGGCAGAAAACCAGCACTCTCGGATCATTAAGATCCTTCTTTGATCCTATATCCTTAAGCTCATCCAGAATATAACCGTGTCTGCTGTACTCGATTATATCCTCGTCTGTTACGAATTTTACCGTATTTTCCCCCATTTGCGCATGAAGATACTGCAGCAGGGTAAGATAATCATTCTTTGAGCTGATCTCTATCCTTGAAGCCATATAGACGATCTTGTAATCAATGTTATGGGTTTCATATTCTTTATAAAAGGTGTCAAGCATCTTCTGACCCTTCTCCTCGTATGAAGGATTTTTCGCCGGATCAAAGACAAGTACCAGATGGCCGCCTGATATACGGAAAAGCTGACTGCTCCTGAAAAGCTTCTCACCATAATACCTTACTTTATTCTGTATGGCTCTCGGCATATCGGCACCGCTCGCTTCAAAATCATGCAGGTAAAGGCTCATGAGATAGAAGTCCTGTCTTTTCATAAAGTTATAGGCTACCATATCCTCAAAGGCTCCCGCGTCCACCGTACCCAGCGCGAAGTCATAGGGATTCGAGTGCATGAGGTATAATACAGCTATCGCCGGAAACAGAAACGTCGCCGCGGTATATGATGTCTGCCCGAAGAAAAGCTGCGCGTACATCAGCAGAAAGGCCAGTGCGGTGGATATGATTATCCCCCACAGTATCTTGCCGTAAACATGCTCACGGCTGCGGTATATCATGAAACAGATTATGCCTATCTCGATCGTATATACGTCCAGAAAAACATATGTAGCAACTCCGGTTCCGGTCAGGAAAGGCGCTGCAGCCTGGGCTATTATAGCCAGCACTAATACGACCCTCGCGAAAACGGCCGTCTTTCCCCATGAAAAGATTTCGACCTGCATAGTGTACTTTATATAGATCATATAAAGATACAGCGCCAATATCAGGTTTATATAATATACTAGATATAGAGCATATACGACAAAACTAAAGGGCTCTGCCGACATTGGAATAAGCAGATGGATAAGTATATCCGCCACAGACGCAAATATAAGCAGAACAGGAATTTTTCTAAGCGTGAGATAATTCTCCTCTTTCTTTATGTATGAAACATACATAAGAATGAGGAGGATCACGCTTATGAATATGGTAAGGATATCACCGGCCGGTGTATAATTGTAAAGAAAGCTTTCAGCATTAGTCATAGACTAATAAAACCTGATCTTTTTTACCATCTCAATGAATTCGCGGTTGCTGTGAGTTCTTGAAAACAGATCTATGAGCTTATCGGTAGCTTCTTCCGGCTTCAGATTATTAAGCGTCTTGCGTACTATATCTATGCCTTCAAGCTCCAGCGGGCTCAAAAGCAGATCGTCTCTTCTCGTAGAGGACTTTGCGAGATCTATCGCCGGGAACACCCTCTTTTCCTGGAGCTTCCTGTCAAGCACCATTTCCATGTTTCCTGTTCCCTTGAATTCCTCGTATACCACGTCATCCATCTTGCTTCCGGTATCCACAAGCGCCGTTGCGAGAATTGTGAGCGAGCCGCCCTCTCTCATATTCCTTGCCGCACCGAAAAATCTCTTGGGCATGTGGAGCGCCGCGGGATCAAGACCACCGGACAATGTACGTCCTGACGGGGGAACCGTAAGGTTATAAGCCCTTGAGAGCCTTGTAATGGAGTCGAGCAGTATCATGACATCGCGCCTTGATTCCACAAGCCTTCTCGCTCTCTCTATCACCATTTCCGAAACTCTTTTATGATGCTCGGGGAGCTCGTCAAATGTGGAATATATGACCTCAACATTTGCCCCCTGTATTGATTCCTTTATGTCGGTTACTTCCTCGGGACGCTCATCTATGAGCAGGATTATGAGATGCATTTCCGGATTACATCTTGTGACGGCCTTGGCAACAGCCTTGAGCAGAGTGGTCTTGCCGGCTTTTGGAGGAGATACGATCATTCCTCTCTGACCTTTTCCTATGGGGCTTATGAGATCCATGATCCTCATGGCTATATTGCTGTTTCCCATCTCGAGATGTATCCTCTCGTTGGGGAATATCGGCGTCATATCCTCGAAGTTATATCTTGTCGCAGCCTCCGAGGGATGCATGCCGTTTATGCTCTTCACATAAAGCAGCGCCGAAAACTTCTCATTGCCGGTCCTTACTCTTGTGTTTCCGACTACTATATCACCTGTCTTAAGCCCGAAACGACGTATCTGGCTGGGAGCCACATATACGTCATTTTCCCCCGGCAGATAGTTCTCGCAGCGGATAAAACCGTATCCATCAGCCATGACCTCAAGTATTCCGTTTGCGACAATACCTGAATCAAGCTCTCCCTTTTCCTCCGGAAAACTATCAGCATCATAGGCTTCACCGCCGTCTTTTCTGCCGCTATGCTCCTGTCCCTTGCCATCCGAATGTTTCTCTTCTTTTTCTGCCTCATTCGCAAGCAGTTCTATAAGCTCGGCCTTTTTCATAGTGGACGTACCCTTAAGACCCTGTGACTTTGCAAGCTCCTTTAGCTGCGCAAGCGGCAATGTTGCCAGTTTCTCTCTCATAAACTCCTTCCTTTTTTCATAAATACATATTTAATATTGCACATAAAGTTTTTTATCTGGTTTTTTTCTCTTGATTTGAAATAAAGACAAAAGTCCATACAGGGAAAGTTTTCATTTGACCCCGACACCATAAGTATGATACAACGAAGAAATGAATAAAGCAAGCACAAATATTAATCCATATTACAGTTTTCACAGCACGGCGGAATTCGGCAGGGGGTATTACAAAAATCACTGCGGCCCGACCGCCATCACAAATCTGATCGTAACCGCAAGGCAGAGACAGCTTGGGACTGCCCTCTCCTCCGATGAAGTACGGGACACCTTTGAAAAGGTCGCTTCAATGGGAAAGCGCAGTCTTATCTACAACAGACGCTACGGCACCACGGATTTCCTGCTCTGGTTCTACGTAAAGGCCGCATTTAAAAAGCTCGGGATTAAATCTCTCCGCCCTGTCATGCGGCATACCTTAAGCGCGGGGAATGCCCGCCGTATATTATCCAAAGGGAGCTTTCTTCTCATTGAGCTTTTCGGCCATCCCAAATACGGCTGGCACCAGATGGTCATTTACGACACTGACGAAAGAGGGCTGTTTATCGCCGCGGACGGTTTCAGCAGCTCTCCGGTATTTCTGAACGACAAAGAAATAGGACGCGGCCTCTTTCTTGAGATCGCGTCCCGCTAGATTCTTTAATTCCTCTGTCTGATATTTCTTATAGGTATGTTTGCAAAGAGCGCCGGTCCCGACTTGTCCTCCGGACCCTCTCCCTCGGACTGCGTGATCTTGATATCCAGTCCCTCGCTGTCTATCTCCACATACTTGGACAGTACCTCTATGATATCGTTTTTTATCCTCTCCATTATCTCAGGCGAGCAGGCTGACCGGTCAGAAACCAGCACAAGCTTAAGCCTGTCCTTTGCTGTCTCGCCTGATGACTTTCTTTTGAAAAAATCACCAAATGACATGTCCGCCTCCTGTTCAGTTCTTTCCGAAAAGCTTCGCGAAAAAGCCCTTCTTTTTCCTGAGATCCAAATATGGAACCTCTTCTCCCATTATCCTGTGACATATGTTAATATATGCCTGTCCGGCAAGAGACTCATCTCCCGCCAGCGGTTCGCCGTTATTAGTTGCAACGACTATCTGCTCGTCATCAGGTACGACCCCGATAAGCTTGATCCCGAGAACCTCCACGACATCTTCGGCGCTCATCATATCACCACGCTCAACCATATCGGTACGAAGCCTGTTTACGACCAGCCTCACATCCTGCATCTCGTTCGCTTCAAGCAGTCCTATGATACGGTCGGCATCCCTTACCGCCGAAACCTCGGGAGTCGTGACTATGATCCCTCTGTCGGCTCCCGCTATGGCATTTTTGAAGCCCTGCTCTATACCGGCGGGTGAATCCATTATTACATAATCAAATTCTTCCTTAAGCTCCTTTGCCACCTCTGCCATCTGCTCCGGAGTTACAGCCGATTTATCCCTTGTCTGTGCTGCCGGCAGAAGACAGAGCCCCTCATACCTTTTGTCTTTGATAAGCGCCTGCTTGAGCTTGCAGTTACCCTCCACGACATCAACCACGTTGTAAACTATGCGGTTTTCAAGCCCAAGAACCACATCCAGGTTTCTGAGCCCTATATCGGTGTCCACAAGGACAACCTTCTTTCCCAGCTTGGCAAGACCCGTACCAATATTTGCCGTGGTAGTCGTCTTGCCCACACCGCCCTTTCCTGACGTGATGACTATTACTTCACCCATTTCTTCCTCCCAAATCTCTTATCTGTTCTCTGCCTGCTTTTCTTCTTCATTATTATTTGCGGCATCCGGCTCACTGTTTCTCTTCTTTTTGAAGAATTCATTATTCCTGACCAGATCGCTGCTAAGCGGAGTGATGACTATATGACCGTCAGAAATAAGAGCCACCTCAGGCACAGGCGCTTCCTTTTTTGCAAACAGTCCTTTTTTTTGCTTTGGAGAACTGTCTGCCGCTATAGCCATGGCATCAGATATCCGCACCTGTATGGGGTTCATCTCCATCGCAAAGATAAAAGCCTCCGGATCGCCAAAAGCGCCCGCGTCAGCGTTTCCCTGCAGCGCTCCAAGGACGAATATGCATCCGCCTGCCGTAACTGAAGCTCCCGGCTTCACGTCACCTATCACCATCACTGATCCCTGTGACTCAATGTTTGCTCCCGATCTCAGATTGCCCATGATCACGCGGCAATTCATAGGATCGACCGCTGCCTGAAGATTCTCTATAGTCTCAAGCATCTGCTCTCTTTCTTTTTTGAGTGCCGCAAGCTCCTTCTCATGACCGGGATCAGGCCCCAAAAGCTTCTGGAATCTGTCCTCAAGCTCAGGATTCTCAAGCACTATACCCTCACACTTGACCTTGGTGTTCTCAGCCAGAAGTCGTAATATCTGCGCCGCCTCGGGCTCTGATATCTTGCGTCCCTCTATAGAAAGGATCAGGTGTTTGCTGCCAAAGAATTCGGCCGCGTTTTTAAACTTGTCTTCCACGCCGGGGAGCAGAGTCTCAAACTCTCCGCTTTCCGGAAGTCTCAAAACTATTCCTGATTTCACACCCTTAAGTGTGACCTTTTCCGCCATTCGTTATCCCTCTTTCCTGCCTCAACAGCCCTATAATGATACACCCAACCGAGCGTTATTGGAAACTACAACATATGGTATGTCAGGCGGAAATCCATGCGTATTGACATAACTTACACAGAATATAACACCGCATTTATGATGGCTGCAGCGACGGGACTGCCTCCTTTATTGCCCTCGTTGATGATATACGGGATGTCCGTATTCATGATAAGCTCTTTGGAAGCGACAACATTGACGAAGCCTACAGGTACTCCGATGATAAAGTCAGGCTTAAACAAATCCTCAGAATACAATTTATGTAAACTAATTAGAGCCGTGGGAGCATTCCCCACCGCAAAGATCATGGGTTTATCTGGTGTTTCTTTATGTAAATCTGCAGCATGTTCCATGGCGACATAGGCCCGGGTCAGATCTCTTTTTTTTGCCTCATTCGCCACATCTTCATCCGCCATAAAGCAAAAAAACTCTCCCCCGAGTTCACGCAGTTTCTTTTTATTTATTCCGGTCAGAGCCATATTGGTATCGGTTATTATGTCGGCTCCGGATTTGATAAGCTTATGAATTATGTTAACTGAACCATCAGAGAATCTTAGTGTCGAAGCATAGTCAAAATCCGCTGTTGTATGTATGCAGCGGTATATTATATTTCTGTGCAGCGCATTAATATCCTTATCATTCTCTATACTGCCCGAAGCGTCATAGTACAAAGGCACAGATATATTCTGTGCCTTTAATGTATCATCTATTATCTCAAAGCTTTTTTTTTCGATATCAGCCGGTTTGACCGTCTCTATGATTGACATATTATTTCTTATTTTTTGATCAAAAGCGACTGTCCGGTCATCTCGGCAGGCTGGGGCATATCCATGACCTGAAGAAGCGTGGGCGCGATATCGCAGAGCTTGCCGCCCTCCCTGAGAGTATATGCCGGATCATAATTAAACAGTATGAACGGTACCGGATTCGTAGTATGCGCCGTATGAGGCTCTCCGGTCTCATAGTTTATCATCTGCTCGGCATTTCCGTGATCTGCGCAGACAAACAGAACTCCGTCCATTTTCTTTACCGCATCCACAGCCGCGCCGACACACTGATCTACCCTCTCCACAGCCTTTACAGCCGCTTCAAGCACTCCGGTATGTCCGACCATGTCGGGATTTGCGAAGTTTATTATGATA
This sequence comes from Lachnospiraceae bacterium, assembly GCA_017483425.1. Taxonomy (GTDB): domain Bacteria; phylum Bacillota; class Clostridia; order Lachnospirales; family Lachnospiraceae; genus NK4A144. The sequence continues at coordinate 8,153 of JAFUWM010000310.1, forward strand.
ACGTCATATTTGCCGGATGTGATCGCCGCATCAAGCTTCTCTGAAACCTCCGGCGCACTCATCTCAGGCTGCAGATCATAGGTCGCGACCGCCGGAGAATTAACGAGTGTCCTGTCCTCACCCTTATTCGGCTCCTCTATACCGCCGTTAAAGAAAAATGTCACATGAGCATATTTCTCGGTTTCAGCGATCCTGAGCTGCTTAAGTCCGTTATTTGCCAGATACTCGCCGAGTGTATTTACTATCTCTTCTTTCTTAAACGCTACATATTTATTAGGTATTGTCTCGTCATAGTCCTTGAAGCACACATATGTCAGAGGCATGAAGCCGTTCGCGCGTTTCAGGTACGCTATGGTCTTTGTATCCGACGGGTCCCCGCCCTGGGCTTTGATGTCATCATCGGAGAAGCAGAACGCTTTGGTTATCTCCCTTGCTCTGTCCGGACGGAAATTAAAGAAGATGACCGAGTCATTCGGTTTTACGACAGATACAGGCGTGCCGTCTTCATTCGTTATGACTGTAGGAAGCACAAATTCATCCGTCACATCCTTATCATAGGAATCCTGCATTGCCTGTATGGGATCTGTAGCTTTCACTCCCTCACCCAGTACAAGGCTGTCGTACGCTTTCTGTATGCGATCCCAGTTATTATCTCTGTCCATCGCATAGTAACGTCCGGAAAGCGAAGCTACCTTTCCGACGCCTATCTCCTGAGCCTTATCTATGAGCTGCTGCAGATAGTCCTTGCCCGATGCGGGTGGTGTGTCCCTGCCGTCAAAGAAAGGGTGCAGATATACATTCTTGAAATCCTCTTTTTTACAAAGCTCAAGCAGACCGTAAAGATGAGTATTGTGGCTGTGTACACCACCATCCGAAAGGAGTCCCCATATATGAAGATCGGAATTATGCTCCTTGCAGTTATTTATCGCTCTGAGGAGCTCCTCATTTTTGAAGAACGTTCCCTCCTCTATATATTTCGTGATAAGCGTAAGATCCTGATATATAATGCGGCCGGAGCCGATATTCATGTGCCCGACCTCGGAATTCCCCATCTGCCCGTCAGGAAGACCCACCGCAAGCCCCGAAGCATAGCCTTTCTGAAAAGGGCACTCCGTCATAAGCTTGTCCATGACCGGTGTCTTTGCCATATACACAGCATTTGCCTAGTGGTTATCTGACAGGCCGTAACCGTCAAGCACCATTAAAACTACAGGTTTCTGTCTCATATCTACCTCCGTGTTTTTATTTACTGATAAACCTTTTTACCGTCTCATCATAGCGAAAGCCCGCCGCATCAAGCTTATCTTTGATCTCACCCGCATCAAAGCCTTCGCTTGCCGCCATATCCCGCAGATCCTCGTATTTATCACGAAGCCCCATATTGATATAGCTTAAAAGCATATTAGGATCCTTTGGAAGCATTTCACCAATCTCCTGATTCTTTACCGTATCGCTTATAATATCACAACTGCATCTACTTTTCCATGCAGCCCGAAAACATTATTGATAATGTTGTTTTCGTAATACACCATGGGAGGCTCCGACGGATATACATATACCATCCGGTAAATATAGTATACGATAGCCACGACACATACCAGAGCTAAAAGAACATTCATGAATACCGGCTTTCTCATCAAAATATACCGGCATACTAAAAAATATATGCCCAGAAGCAGCCAGCCGAATATCATCGCGTTATAAGTTATGGCAGTCTCCGGATCTCCCTTGATAAGAGAAGCAAAAGCCCTTGTCACGCCGCATCCCGGACAAGGTATCCCCGTCAAAAGGAGAAAGGGGCATATCCTGTGAAACACAAGCTGTACCGCAGCCATATAGATCCCAATGCAGATCAGCGCAGGCGCTGCCTCTTTTATATCTTTTTTTATCAAAGCCAGTCTTTTTTCCAAGTTACTGCATACTTTCCCAGGTCATTCTCTTTTTTCTGGTAAAATTGCTCAAGAGTATCGATGAAATCCGCCGGAGAAAGTATACCCATCTGAGGATCGATCCACCTCACCAGTCCCACAATGTCGCTTTCTTTTGATCTTTATCCGACATCATCTCTTTGTGATCACCGCAATGGCACACGGCATCCTTCCTTCGACTACACAGTATTGCACATCCCCATATCCCATATTTTCAAAGAATTCCTTGTATGAGGACAGATCAAACTGCTTCTTAAAATCCGCGCCCAGAAATTCGACAAACCTTACAGCCAACCCGGCGGATTTCGTTGACATGTTGATATTAAGTAGGAATAATGATCTTTCCACCGGGCTTTACAATACGCTCAAGTTCCGAAAGTGCCTTTCCCGGATCAGCCAGCAGATGGATAACGTTGCCTGCAACCACTTTGTCAAACCTTTCATCACTGCATTTGATGTTTGTTATATCAGCACGTTTGAAACTCACATTGTCATACTTCCCGCATTTCTTCGCAGCCCGCTTAAGCATCCCTGTTGCGAAATCTGTTGCTACCAATTTTTTACATTTATTTGCAATGCATACTGTTATAGCCCCTGTTCCGCATGCGCACTCCAAAACAACATCTGATGGCTCGATGAACTCCGCCACCTTTTTGCCGGTTCCGGCATAAACCTTGTTATTATATACATTTTCAAACAGATCATATAAGGGCGATATCTTGTCCCAAAACATATAAGGCCTCCTGTTCACATCCGGCTGGTTACTCCCATCTGCGGCATGACGGCTCGAGCTTTTACAGTCTGAAGCTGACATTAGCGATTATACACTATTCTTTCTCGTCTGTCTTATTGATTGAGCAATAGTTCCAGTCGGATCTTTTCTCCGAATATATCAGGTATCAGATATCCTGAAACAATGCAACGGATACAAGCAGAAAGGCTTTTCTTTGTTTCCAGCTTACTCTTTTGACTCTATCCTTTGTATAAAAAAGCATCCGATTCGGCTACGATGCTGATGCCACGCCTTATAGCTTCTTCATATGACATCTCCTCATATAAGAGCTTCTTGGTGATATTATTGTAATCCGATTCATAGAATCGACTGCTTATTATTTCCTTTAGCATCTCAGGGATATTATACTTCAGCTGTGCAGACGGATTGTTTTTTGACTGCATTCGATCTTCCCTCACTTCAATGATCAAAGCTTTCAATTCCGGTGTAAACTTTACTTCCGGAAGCAGCTTTGCGATATCATACAGATGTCTGGAATCCCTATCCTGCA
>JAFUWM010000311.1 GCA_017483425.1 Lachnospiraceae bacterium
GCCGGAACCTCTCCCTGAGCCAGCGCCAGCAGTAGCCGACGATCCGAATAAACAGTTAAGTCCTGATGAGATAGCGGCGCTTTTTGCAGGCGCAGATACTCCTGCAGAGCCTGAGGAAGCACCGGCAGAAGAGCCGGTTCCTGAACCAGCGCCCGAACCAGAGCCGGAACCTATCCCTGAGCCAGCGCCAGCAGTAGACGACGATCCGAATAAACAGTTAAGTCCTGATGAGATAGCGGCACTCTTTGCAGGCGCAGACACACCTGCAGAGCCCGTGGAACCGGCAGCAGAGGAGCCCCCGGCCGAAGAGGAGTCCGGGGACGAACTCTCGCTGGATGATGTACTTGCCGAGGCTGAAAGCCTGAGCCTTGATGAGTCTGAAGAGGCAGTGGAGGAAGCTGCCGCAGAGCCGGAGATTAAATATACGCTTTCCGAGGATGCTGAGATGCCCGGAGATGAGCTGCTCCAGGAGCCGGAAGCTGCACCAGAACCTGAACCTGCAGCAGAAGCTAATGATGATCCGAACCATGTGATGACAGCGGATGAGATCGATGCGCTGTTTGCGGCTGCCGAGGATGTGGCTACAGACAGTACGCCTGAACCTGCCGCAGATACATCAGAGAGTGGTGAAGATGTATCGGCGAATGACGCTCTTGAGGAAGCACTGGGTCTTCTGGGTGATGACGCGGAGGCATCCGATCAGGACGTAACGGAGCTTATAGATGAGCTTGGCGATGACGCGGATCTTTCGGAAATGGGGGATCTGCTCAAAAAGGATGACAACCTCGATCTTGTAGATGATGACCTGATGTCTATGCTTACCGGAGAAGGAGAAGAGGATGGAGGAGAAGGTGACAGGACTCCTGAAGAGGATGAAGAGTCTGGAAAAGGTCGTAAAAAGCGCAGAAAGAAAAGGAAAAAGAAGGACGAAGAGCCTGAAACAGATGAGGAAGGCAATCCGATCAAGAAGAAAGGGCTTTTGGGCAAGCTACAGGAATTCCTTTTTGCGGGAGATGACGAAGAAGAAACCGACCTGGAAAAAGAAGGCGCGGCATCTAATGTTGCAAATCCCAGCGAGCAGACTCTTGAAAATGCTGCCCTTCTAGGCGAAGACATACAGGCTGACAGCGGAAAAAAGAAAAAGAAGAAAGAAAAGAAGAAAAAGGAAAAACCAAAGAAAGAGAAGAAGCCGAAGGAAAAGAAACCGAAGAAGCCAAAGAAGGAAAAGCCGGTAGAAGATACCGTACCGGAGAAGAAGCTGCCTAAAAAGAAGGTGGCGGCCGTTGCGATATTCTTTACTTCTTTCCTGGCTGCTGTTACATTCTGCACCTTTGCCTTTGCGAATGTAGGATATGAGAGCGCGGCCAAGGCTAATTTTGAAAAGGGAGATTACGAGGGAGCCTATGATTCCCTTGTTGGACTTACGCACCTGTCTGAGGAGAGCAGGGATATCTATAACAGGTCATTCGTGCTCATGCGTCTGCAGAGAAAGATAGACGCATATAACGAATACCAGCAGAGAGAACAATCGCTTGAAGCCATTGATTCACTGATGCAGGGTGTGGTGATCCATGATGCCCTTACGGAATATGCCGAGAGTCTTGGTGTGGGGCCTGATTTTGAGGCGCTTTATCAGGAGATACTTGGTTACCTTTCGGGGGTATATGGTGTAAGTCAGGATCTTGCAACGGATATTTCGAGGATGGGAGATGATCTTGAATATACGATGCTGCTCCTTGATATAGTTGATCCTACATGGCGTGATGAGATCGAGCCGACCGTGGAGCTGACTGAGGGCGGCGCGGCTATGCCCGAGTATACGGGAGAGCCTCCTCAGCCCGAGGAGAGTGAGAGTACGCCGGAGGATGGATCAGATGATGGCGGAGATGAAGATATACAGGAAGAGCCACAGGAAGAAGACGTTTATGAGGATACGGAAGCTCCCGACGATAACGGAGGGGAGCCTTCACAGGATGACGGAGGAAGCAGTGAAGGAGGCTTCACGTTAACGCCTGATGCCGGAACCGATATCACTAATTCGGACGGTACACATATTGAGATATCAAATCCTGAGTCGAACACGGGAAATAATGATTACAATCCGGCTCCGTCCGGCGGATCGGATCCCGGAGACCAGAATACCGCAAGCGATGGTACGACGCTCTACAGCTTTAATGTGAAAAGGGGCGCGGACGGCACATACCACCAGACAAATTGAGCCGGATTGAGCCAGAGAAGGATAAATATGATAGCGATCATTGATTATGATGCAGGGAATATAAAAAGCGTTGAAAAGGCGGTACAGTACCTTGGCAGGGACTGTGTCACAACGAGAGACGCCGATACGATACTTAATGCGGATCATGTGATCCTGCCGGGGGTTGGAGCCTTTGGCGACGCAATGAAAAGACTTGATGAATACGGGCTTATCGGAGTAATAAAAAAGGTATGCCAAAAAGGCATACCTTTTCTTGGCATATGTCTGGGGTTGCAGCTCTTATTTGAGACATCGGAGGAATCTCCGGGAGTGCAGGGTTTAGGCATATTAAAGGGAAGCATAAAGCGGCTTCCTGATGATGCCGGCTTAAAGGTTCCCGATATAGGCTGGAATTCTTTGACGCTAAAAGGAGATGGCAGGCTTTTTAAGGGAATAAAGGATGAGAGCTTTGTCTATTTCGTGCATTCATATTATCTTGACGCGGAGGACAAGGATATAGTAAAGGCGGTGATCGGTTACGGCACAGAGGTCGATGCCTCGGTCGAGTCGGGTAATATCTTCGCTTGTCAGTTTCATCCCGAGAAATCGTCTGAAACCGGACTTTCGATACTGGAGAATTTTTTAAATGTATAGCAAGAGGATAATCCCCTGTCTGGATGTGAATAACGGCAGGGTAGTCAAGGGAGTGAATTTTGTTTCGCTTAAGGATGCCGGTGACCCTGTTGAGATAGCGAGGGCGTATGACAGGGAGGGAGCGGACGAGCTTGTATTCCTTGATATCACGGCATCAAGCGATCACAGGGCTACGGTGGTGGAGCTTGTGAGAAGGGTTGCGGAGCAGGTATTCATCCCCTTTACCGTGGGTGGGGGAATAAGGACTGTGGAGGACTTCAGAGCCGTGCTGAGAGAGGGAGCCGACAAGGTTTCGGTAAACAGCGCGGCGATAATGGAGCCTGAACTCATATCTCAGGCAGCGGATAAATTCGGATCACAGTGCGTAGTTCTCGCGATAGACGCGAAGAGACGTGAGGATGGCAAGGGCTGGACGGTATATAAAAACGGCGGCCGCATAGATATGGGTATGGACGCTGTGGAGTGGGCAATAAAAGCAGTCGGATTAGGCGCGGGAGAGATCCTGCTTACATCGATGGATGCTGACGGTACCAAGGCCGGATACGATCTGGAGCTTACAAGGATCATAGCGGACGAGGTCAATGTGCCTGTGATCGCTTCGGGCGGAGCGGGAAGTCTGCAGGATTTCAGAGATGCTTTTATCAAAGGGCATGCCGAGGCAGCTCTTGCCGCGTCTTTATTTCACTATAAGGAGCTTACGATATCCGGGGTTAAGGAATACTTAAATGCTGAGGGAGTACCGGTAAGATGGCAGCGATAGACGGCGCATGGGCAAAAGCGCTGGAGCCGGAATTTCATAAGGAATACTACAGAAAGCTTTATGCCTTTATTAAGCAGGAGTATTCCACGCAGGTGATATATCCGCCGTCTGATAAGCTTTTCACGGCGCTTCATATGACTCCGCTTGAAAAGGTCAAGGTCGTGATACTCGGGCAGGACCCGTATCATGAACCGGGACAGGCGATGGGAATGTCCTTTTCCGTGCCTGAGGGTATAGAGATACCGCCGTCATTAAAGAATATTTACAAAGAAATACATGAGGACGTGGGAGAGAAGATCCCTGATACCGGCGACCTTACGAGATGGGCGAAACAGGGAGTACTTCTTTTGAATGCCGTGCTCACGGTAAGGGAACATCAGGCAAACTCCCATAAGGACAAGGGCTGGGAGCAGCTTACCGACGCGATGATAAAGGCGGTGGACGCAGAGGATCGGCCTGTGGTATTCCTGCTCTGGGGCAGAAATGCGAGGGATAAAAAGGAGCTTATTACAAATCCCGGACATCTGGTGCTTGAAGCGGCGCATCCGAGTCCGCTTTCGGCATATAACGGCTTTTTCGGATGCAGGCATTTTTCAAAATGCAACCGGTTTCTGACCGAAAACGGGGAGGAACCGATAGACTGGTCGTAGTTTTATAGAGGAGGATTTATGAAAAAACTGACATTCATATCAAAGGACAAAGCAGAGGAGATCGCGCGAAAATACGGAACCCCGTATCACGTGTATGATGAAGCCGGCATAAGGGAGAACGCCAGGGCGGTAGCGGATGCTTTCAGCTGGAATAAGGGCTTCAGAGAGTACTTTGCGGTAAAAGCAACACCCAATCCGTTTATATTAAAGATATTTAAGGACTACGGGTTCGGGTGCGACTGTTCATCAATGGCGGAGCTTAAGATGGCATATGCCGCGGGCTTCAGAGGTGAAGAGATAATGTTTTCTTCGAATGACACCCCGGCCGAGGAATATGAATATGCCGCGAAGATAGGCGCTGTCATTAACTTTGACGATATCACCATGCTTCCGTATTATCTGGAAAATGTCGGAGAGTTTCCGGATACTATATGCTGCAGGTACAATCCGGGCGGTACGTTTTCAATAGCAAACGACATCATGGATAATCCCGGCGACAGCAAATACGGCATGACCGGCGAGCAGATGGTGGAGGCTTTTCGATCGCTTAAGGCTCATGGCGTGAAGCACTTCGGGATACACGCTTTTCTTGCGAGCAATACCGTGACGGACGATTACTATCCCACTCTTGCGGGGCAGCTCTTTGATCTTGCCGCGGAGCTGAAAAAGAAATGTCAGGTTGAGATCAGCTTCATAAATCTTTCAGGAGGAGTCGGGATTCCTTATAAGCCTGATCAGGAGCCGAACCATATCGACCGCATAGGAGACGGGGTCAGAAAGGAATATGAGAAGATCC
>JAFUWM010000312.1 GCA_017483425.1 Lachnospiraceae bacterium
GAGCTTCTGATCACTGTAAAGACAAGAGAATACGGGATGAAGCGGCTGCTTATTTCCGCAAGCGCTTCCATGCCCTTTATATGCCTTACGGAGAGAAGCCTTACTGCCCCGATCCAGGCGCCGGCTTTTACCATGCTTTTGCGCAAGCATCTGCAGGGGGGAAGGATACTCTCTATAGAGCAGCCCTCTCTGGAGCGTATCATCATGATCCATATAGAGCACAGGGACGAGCTCGGAGACCTGGTGCAAAAAAAGCTTGTCGTGGAGCTTATGGGCAAATATAGTAATATTATATTCATAAAAGATGATGATACCATCATTGACGCCATAAAGCGGGTACCGCCCTCAATGAGCTCTGTTCGTACAGTTCTTCCGGGTGAGAGATACTTTATCCCTGAGACGCAGGACAAGGCAGATCGATTTTCGGAGAGAGGGTTTGATTTTTTCAGGAATCATATCCTGGGCAGACCGATGAATGTGATCAAGGCAATATATGGAACCTATACCGGGTTTTCACCTGTTATTGCCTTAGAGCTCTGCTTCCGGTCCGGGATAGACGGAAATGACAGCTCGGCTTCCATGGCGGAATCTGATATAAAAAATCTCTATGATAATTTCATGAGCCTGACAGATGATATGAAAGAGGGACGCTTTGCGCCGGAGATCGTCTATGAATCCGGAAAACCAAGGGAATTTGCGGCAATTCCTCTGACTATGTACGCAGACCTCGAGCGTAAGGGTTTTGATTCCATATCGGAGGTCATAGAGCGGTTTTATTCCGAGAGGAGCGCCTACAGTCATATGAGGCAGCGCTCGGCTGACCTTAGAAAGATCGTCTCAAATGCCATAGAACGCACCGCGAAGAAATATGATATCCAGCTCGGGCAGGTAAAGGATACCGATAAGATGGATAAATACAGGGTGTACGCCGAGCTTATAAATACATACGGATATGAAGTAAAGGACGGCTCGGATCACTTTGATACCGTAAATTTCTATGACGGGAAGGAGATCAGGGTTCCTCTGGATCCCACGGTCTCAGTTCATGAAAATGCAAATAAATATTTCGCCCGGTTTGAGAAGCTTAAAAGGACGAGAAAGGCTGCGATGGAGCAGGCGGAGGAGAGCCGTATACAGCTTGCGCATTTAAAAAGTATCGAAGCATCCTTTGGGACTGCGGAATCCGAGGAAGACCTGCTGCTCATCTCAGAGGAATTAAAAAGGACAGGCTATATCAAAAAGAACCCCGTAAATGCTAAGAACCGCAAAGCAGCTCCGAAGAGTATGCCTGTCCACTATATAACATCTGACGGCTATGATGTATTTGTCGGAAAGAATAATATCCAGAACGATGAACTCACCTTTAAGACCGGGCGCGGAAACGACTGGTGGTTCCACTCAAAAACTTATCCGGGTTCACATGTGCTTTTGGTCACAGGCAAGGATGATCCGATGTCCGTGCCGGATGCCTCCTTTAACGAGGCAGGCAGACTTGCGGCCTACTACAGCACGGGAAGAGAGCAGGGAAAGGTCGATATCGACTATACGCTGATAAAGAACGTAAAAAAGCCCGCGGGAGCCGTACCCGGATATGTGATATACCACACGAATTATTCCATGACGGCCGATCCGGATATAACGGGGATAATAAAGGCGGAAGAGATTTGAAGAAGAACAGTTGATGTGATATCCTTAGATACATCGGGAAAAGTACGGAGGAGGAATATATGAGCTTAATAAACGACTGGCGTGATACGGCATACAGCCCTACGGCGAATAAGGGCGACCTGCAGAGGCTTTGGCAGGATTATTTCCTTAAGGAGAAAGCAATTTACGCAGAGCTTCTGAAGGATCCGGATACTGAGGTAAAAGGAACTGTTTCCGAACTTGCAGAGAAGTATGGCGTAACGATTATGTATATGACCGGTTTTCTTGACGGCATCAATGATTCGCTGAAGACTGCGAACGATATCGAGGAGATGACTGAGGATACAGAAGTTTCTCTTGGATTTGATAAGGAGAAGCTCTTCCGAAACATGGTTGACGCCAAGGCTGACTGGCTCTATGGCCTGCCCGAATGGGATGATATATATTCCAAGGAGGAGCAGGAGGAGTTAATAAAGGATCAGAAAAAGAGTCATACCTTTGTGCGCGAAGGGAGAAAGATCGGACGCAACGAGCCGTGTCCCTGCGGAAGCGGAAAGAAATATAAGAACTGTCACGGTCAGGCATAATATATCAACGCTAAAGTATGAAGTGGAATTATGATTTTGAGATTTCGGCACTGGCATTTGAGATAGTACTTCTTATCTTTTATTTTGCCAAAAGACATCTGCCCACAAAGAAAGACAGGTATTTCATACTTGCCATGGGGGCGGGCTGTTTTGCCACACTCATGGATATGGTTTCGGGGCTTGCCGACACATACTGGAGAAGCATACCCCTTGAGCTTGTGCATGCCATAAATATCTTCTATTTTCTTGCGATCGCTACAGATGTATTATTGCTTTTTATTTATATACTGTCGGTCACGGATCAGCTTGACGTTGTAAAGACGCCTCTATTTCTGATCTACTGCGTGCCGTATCTTCTGATGGTGATAATGGCCATAGCGACGCCGTATACCGGGGCGCTGTATTATTTTGACAGGATAGAGGGTTACATGCATGGCCCGACCTATCTTACGAATTATATCCTTAACACTTTCTATCTTATTCTGGCTATAGTTTATGTCGTGGTGTACAGGTCGCACATAAGCAAGCTGCATCTGTACAGCATCATATCTCTCATAGTGCTGCTTGCCGCGGGATCGATACTTCAGAGTTTATTCTTCCCGTGGGTACTGCTCACCAACGCGTTCTCGGCCTTTGCGATGTGTATAATGTATCTCTCGCTGCAAAATCCCGATCTTTATGTGGATAAGGAGACAGGGCTTTTTAACAGGGACGGGTATATAGAGTACCTGAAGGAGCTGACCAGCAGCGGCACGGAGTACAGCTTTATGGTCATATGCCTTGATAACTACAGATCAGTTAAGACCGTATTTGGCGAGGACAAGACAAACAGGGCTCTTCAGGAAGCAATAGGCTATGTCAGGAAGAATTATTCCGATGATCATATATTCAGATACAGCGAGGATACTTATATTGTGCTCACTCCCGCAAAGTACGATATAGAGCATACCATGGAGCTTGGCAGGAGACGTCTAGACGCAGGCTTTGCCATAGACGGTGAGCATATAAGGTTTTCCGTGGTGTTCATAGTCCTTCCGTATGAGATGCTGGACAATAATATAAAACGTACACAGAGTATCCTGGATTATGCACTTAAGGGAGTGGCTTCGGGATTAAAGGGGAATATAATCGTTGACGACGAGCTTATTTCAAGCAGCAAGAGGCGCAATGATATCGAGATAGCTCTTGAGAAATCCATCGAAAAGAAGAGCGTGCAGATATATTTTATGCCTATATTCTCTCCGATAACGGAAAAGATGGAGCGAGTCGAGGTACTGGCGAGGATATTCGATCAGAAAGTAGGCTTTATCCCTCCGAGAGAGTTTATTTCCGAGGCGGAAAAGAACGGCAGCATCATTTCCCTCGGGAGACATATATTTGAAAAGACCTGTGAATTCATAAAGGAGCAGGAGCCTGAAATGTACGGCGTCGGAAGGATCAGCGTCAATCTCTCGGCGATGCAGCTCATGCAGGAGGGGATGGCCGAGGAGTTCATAGGAATATCAAATAAAAACGGCGTATCAATGGACAAGATAAGTTTTGATATAGCAGAGGTCATAGATACGGATAAGGACGGTATAGCCGAGAGCAATATGAAGAAGCTCACCGAGGCTGGAGCCGAGTTTGCGCTTAACGGATACGGTAGCGGATATTCGAGCCTTGAAAATATCATGAAGCTTCCGATAAGCATGGTAAAGATAGACAGGGCGCTTGTAATATCATATTTTGAAAAGGATTCGATGCTTCTTCCCGATGTCATCGAGATGTTCAGGAACCAGAAGCTAAAGATAGTGCTTGTAGGCGTTGAAACAAAGGATATGGCGAGACGGCTTTCCGTCATGGGATGTGATTATCTGCAGGGATACTTCTACTCAAGGACGCTTCCGGCGAGGGATTTCGTGGCCCTTATGAAAAGAGCCGGAAATAAGTATTGACAAAAGCCTGTCCGGCGTAGTATTTTATATTGGTTATTAAGCAGAGCACGGCTCTCACCCTGAGGCGTATTATCTGGCTGTCAGGCGTTCATTTGTTTTATGGACTTAGTGGAGGACTGCGCTTTGCGCGGTCTTTTTCTTATGCTTAGAGGAGGTAACAGCGATTAACAACGATTATTTTATCAATGAACAGATACGGGACAGAGAAGTCCGTGTCATTGGAGCTGATGGTGCGCAGCTGGGAGTCATGTCCATAGCGGATGCTATGAAGGCTGCGGAGGAAGCGGAACTTGACCTCGTAAAGATAGCTCCGAATGCAAATCCTCCGGTTTGCAAGATCGTTGATTACGGTAAGTTCAAGTACGAGCAGATCCGCAAGGAAAAGGACGCAAGGAAGAAACAGAAGATCGTTGAGATCAAGGAGATCAGGATGTCGCCCAATATAGACACGAATGATCTCAACACAAAGATGAGCGCAGCGCGTAAGTTCCTCGCAAAAGGAAACCGCGTGAAGGTCACTCTGAGATTCAGAGGCAGGGAGATGGCTCATATGAATGACAGCAAGTATATATTGGATGATTTTGCCGAAGCATTAAGCGATGTGGCAATCGTGGATAAGGCTCCGAAGATCGAGGGCAGGACCATGACGATCACCCTGGCAGAGAAAAAATAAGGAGGAAAGAACAATGCCAAAGATGAAAACAAACAGATCGGCAGCAAAACGCTTCAAACTTACCGGAAGCGGAAAGCTTAAGAGGAACAAGGCATATAAACGCCATATTCTCACAAAGAAGTCTCCGAAGACTATCAGGAACCTTAGGAAATCAGCGTTGGTTGATGCTTCAAATGAGAAGAACATGAAGAAGATACTACCGTATATCTAATTATCATCTGACCGGTGTGAATCAGATGTAAAACTGGGTTTTATAGAGGAGCATGATACCGTTCGAGGCGTATTTTGCCGAGTTACGGCATCAGCATCCGACCGGAGTAAGTCAGATATAAACTAGTGTTTATA
>JAFUWM010000313.1 GCA_017483425.1 Lachnospiraceae bacterium
ATTTGACGGGCACAAAGGAGAATTTCTCCATGAACTTCTCCGTGACCCTGTGAACGTTCGCAAAATCCACAGACTCTCTTGCAAGGTTCAGTATCGGCATCTCTATCTCAACGCCTATATACTCTTCCTTCTCCTTCTTTGTCGGGGCTATGTACTTATCGTAGAGTATGGACCTTAAGGTCCTGTCAACCTCCAGGCTCTTGCCCTTAAGCATCTGCATGCCTTTCTTGACAAAGCCGCCGGAAAAACGCTCCCTCACTTTCCACGCATACCGGTTTTTAATCTCGGTGAATTTATCCCTCTGATACAGGAGAGTCTCCTCTATCTCATCATCCATCCCGTCAAAAAATGCCCGCATCTCATCGAGGATCCTGACAGCGGCATCGGCTATCGCCTCCGCTTCTCCCTTTTCATTAACGAGATGCACGGTCTTCAAATCAAACCTTGCCGCGTTCTTGGTATTTGCTATGGCCTTTATCTGCGCGTTTGCGTCTATACTCTCCTGCTCACGGCACGCAAGGTAGATCAAAAGCAGCTTCAGGAATTTCACATCCCTTATGTCTATGCCTGCCTCATCCAGTGGATTCAGGTCTATCATCCTGAGCTCTATATGATCCGCCCCTTTCTCAATCAGGCTCTTTTGCGAATAAGCCCCCGTGGGCTTCACCCTCACCGGGAAATACAGCTCGGATGAGGATCTTATCAACTCATATTCAACGATGTTTTCTATGCTCGCCGTATAGGATTTCAGATCGCTATAATCAAGAAGCGGCGTGAAGAAATTCCAGTAGCCTATGTCCGAGCACCTGCTTGAAGCCATGCCGTTATAGACATCGCTTCCGCACTTTCCCTTCTCAAAGTATGAGCTGTCAAGCAGCGGACTCGCGGCGGAAACCGCAACCACAAGCCAGTTATAGATCTGGGCCATGGCCGCGATCGAAACGTAAAACTTGGTCTTGTATTCCCTGAAATCCGTCTCGCCTGAGAGCTCAAAATCAGCTCTTAAAAGCTCATCATCAAAGGAATAATTAAAATGGATGCCGGAAAATGTCATCTTATATCTTCCGTAGCGCACCGCGAGATATTCCCTGTATTCGGTCTTTGCCTTGTCCTTCCCCTCAAACTGTGCTATGGGTATATCTTCTTCATTTAAGATGTACGGCGGGTTTGAAAACGGCCACAGATACTCGGTCTCCTCCTGCTCCTTAAGCCTCTCCTGTATCCGCTCTGTCTGATATTTAAGCTCTTCATAGGCTTCCCTTGCCGTTGACTTCGGAGGCGTATTTATCTCGGTCTGATTCTCACTGAAATCCCGCACGATATACAGGTCGTCAACCGGAAAGGGATGCTTCGTCTGGGCGAAGAAGCCGTCTCCCGTAACCCTTAAACCTTCTTTCTCAAGCCCTATCATGCCCTTAAAAAGCTTCTCTCTTACATTTTTGTCATCGTAGTGCAGCATTACTCTTTCCTCTTAAAAATTACAACCCTGAGTATGCCAGATAGATCGCATTTACGCTGCTCTCGTCCGGTATGTACTCATTCCCATGGTCTGTGCCCTCACGCAAAAGCTCACCGCCCCGGTAGGACAAAAGCCTTGTAAAAGGAACATTCTCCCATGTGCCCGCGCTCAAAGGCTTTGTCGAAAAGTACAAAGCCCCGTCCTCTTCCCTTTCATACAGGGAATCCTTGAAATTAGTGTGTACGTAAAGGATCTCTCCGTCATAGATCAGGAGGTTCAGCTTGTTTTTGGGCGATATCTCCGCGATTATCTTTTCAAGAACCTTGAATCTCTGATCCTCGTCAAGCGGTCTTCTGTTCTTTTTTATCC
>JAFUWM010000314.1 GCA_017483425.1 Lachnospiraceae bacterium
AGCAGAAACGTGGGAACGTCCATAAAGCATTTTGCCGCAAATAATCAGGAAACGAGAAGACTCACGGTAAGTGTCGGGATCGACGAGCGGACAATGAGGGAGATTTATCTCGCGGCATTTGAAAGTGCAGTGAAAAATGCCAGGCCATGGACTGTCATGTGTTCATATAACAGGATAAATGGTCTCCATGCGTCTGAAAACAAAACCTATCACCCGGATATCCTTCGTGACGAATGGGGATTTGACGGAGTAGTCATGAGTGACTGGGGCGCCGTAAACGACAGGGTAAAAGGACTGGCGGCGGGGCTTGATCTTGAGATGCCCGGTTCCTATGGGATAAACGATATGGAGATAATCGAGGCGGTTCAAAGCGGCTCGCTTCCCGAAAAAACCCTTGACCGCGCCGTGGAGCGCATACTTAAATGGATAGATAAATATGAGTCAAAAAAGCAGAAAGATGTGAAATGGGACAAAGAAGCGGATCATGAGCTCGCGGGAAAGATAGAGGAGGAAAGCGCGGTATTATTAAAGAATGATGAGCAGATACTTCCGCTTGATAAGAATGACACCATAGCGGTCATAGGAAAATTTGCCAAAGCGCCCAGATATCAGGGAGGAGGCAGTTCACATATTAATTCCTTCAAGGTGACTTCATTCATGGAGGCGGCAAAAGGCAAGGGTCACGACATTTTATACGCGGACGGTTATGATCTGACTAAGGATGAAATTGACAGGAGCCTTATAACCAAGGCTGTAAACGCAGCAAAGAAAAGCGATGTGGCGGTAGTATTCGCGGGATTGCCTGACAGCTTTGAGTCAGAGGGGTATGACAGGGATCATATGCGTCTGCCGGACAGTCAAAACGCGCTTATAGAAGAGATACTTAAAGTGCAGCCGAATGTGGTGGTGGTGCTTCATAACGGGGCAGCTGTCGAGATGCCATGGGAGAAAGATGTAAAGGGAATATTTGAGCTGTATCTCGGGGGACAGAATGTGGGAACCGCGGCATATAACCTGCTCTTCGGCAAGGTTAATCCCTCGGGCAGACTACCTGAGACTTTCCCTGTGAAGCTCTCAGACAATCCGTCATATCTGAATTTCCCCGGATATATGGATGAGGTTAAATATGCGGAAGGCGTATTTGTAGGATACAGATATTATGACACTAAGGATATGGAAGTACTGTTTCCTTTCGGACACGGACTTTCATATACCACATATAAGTATTCAAATTTAAAGGTGTCCAAAAGAAAGATAAAGAGCACCGATCCCCTTACGGTTTCAGTCGATGTGACGAATATAGGACGTATGGCAGGCAAGGAAGTAGTGCAGCTTTATGTCGGAGCTCCGATAGGAGGTATACCCAGACCGAGGCATGAACTTAGGGGATTTGAAAAGGTCTCACTCAGAGCGGGAGAGACAAAGACCGTAACGATCGAACTTGATAGCAGAGCCTTTGCTTATTGGGATGCAAAAACGCATGACTGGAAGGTTGCGGAAGGCGACTATATTATAGAAGTCGGTTCTTCCTCCAGAGATATAAAATACTCAAAAAAGGTAAATATTGAATCAGCCGCAAAGCCGCAGATAACCATATCCGAGAATACCTGCTTCGGAGATCTCATGGGGAGGCCGGAGCTGGCAGATGACCTGAAGCCCCTGATTAATTCATACCTTCATGTTGACAAGAAGGACAAGAGCAAGGGCACCGAAGCGATATCCGATAAGATGATAGAGGAAATGCTGAGATTTTCACCGCTCAGAGGAGTTATCAGCTTTGGTGATGGCGAATACGATCACGAAAAACTCGCCAAGGTCATTAAAACCATGCAATCAAAGCTTTGAGATTGTAATTTGTCGACGGCCGCTGTCAGCAACGATTTGACACTGTTTTTTGCCGATGATAATATTGGTTTTGCTCGCGCCGATGTTGGAACTGGCAGACAAGCAGGATTTAGGTTCCTGTGCTCTCAAGGCGTGTGGGTTCAAGTCCCACTCGGCGCACATCCGTGGATAGACTGCATCTGCAGCTATCCACTTTATTTTTCTAAAGTCTGAAATTTTTCCATTTTACCTCTAGCACGATTTTCGCACGATGTTCCCAATAAAAAGGGCTTGCCTCCACCAACCGAAATCAGAAAAAAAGCAAGACCAACAAAGAAGTTTGCAGGGGATCTACTGCAGAAGTCCCATGACCATAGTCAAGTGTTTTGTAGTCGTAGTATCGTGGCAAGTGCAAGGCTCGACGCCACAGTAACACCTGCTATATATTTTTCCGCACCGATTAGCATTGACAATAGCAAGCGTCTTCCCTATACTAAAATCATAAGAAAGCGTGCTTTCTTAAGTGGGCTGACACTTAAATCTGAGATATAGCCGTACGTATGGGATGGCAGTCGGCAGGCGACACTAAAACCTGTACATTTCCCGCAAGGGACGTTGGCAGACAACACTAAAATCAGTCGTAAAAGGGAGTGAGCGGTACAATGGTACAGCCTCTCCCTTTTTAATACTATCCAGACGGGAGTTTTTCATTGATCAAGTATACATTAAACGAGGCAAGAAGTATCGCCATAAAATGTGCGGTGATGTATGAAGAAAAGCTGAACAACAGGCAATTTATCATTATCTACCGTGATCGTGAAACTAATCTTATCCGGCATATAGAGATGGTCTTTCAGGCGAAGAATTATCAGCATCTCACCGGACTTCTTTTTGTGGATGAGAACGGTAATACGCTTTCCAAAAGATCGGAATACTTCTATCGGAAATGTCTGAGCAAGAAGCTGTCCAATAATGAAGTTGCTTTCAAAGCAGATGGAACGACGTATCTCAAGCTTGAAGCCTTGCCGATAATCATCAGTTTCACGTCAATCTCGAAGATTACTGGCGATTCTAATAACAGACAGCCGTATTTGTACGTGGATAAGATCGTAGGTGGCGTTAATTTCTGCATGGGATTACGATTTGATGATAGGATATCGCAATATGTTCCTGTATCTGCAATGCAAAGGAACATAAGGGAACTGACTTATAAGCCCTCGCAGATCCTTGCGATCATGGAACGCCAATACGGGGATAAAGATGCCTACAGAAAGATCAGGCATGTTGCAAAGGGTACAGATCTTGGCAGGATTGCCCTTCCTGATGCAATAAGCAGCATGATATGTCTGGACGATAATGTGCAAAAGAACGATAAATAAGGGATGGGATAATGGCGGAACGAAAAGAAGTATTACAAAGAGAAATATGAAGACAACGGATATCTTCAGGGTCTGGCTACTTATTTGCGGAAGAAACCCATAGAAAACCCAAAAAGGTTCGTCTGCTTCGTGTTCAGGCGCAGGAGATATAATATATGTGGGTTCAGGTCTCCGCTTCGCTCCGG
>JAFUWM010000315.1 GCA_017483425.1 Lachnospiraceae bacterium
AATCCATGGAGAGCTCTTTCACTCCGGGACCTGTAAACTCCATGACCTTGTTCTTTACCGTACCGTCAGCAAAAAGCGTCCCTATAAGAGCCAGCGCCACGTCCTGCGGGCCTACTCCGTAAGCCGGAGTGCCTGTAAGATATATGGCGACTACCTCGGGTCTTTTTATATCGTAGGTCTGGGATAAAAGCTGCTTTACAAGCTCTCCTCCGCCCTCTCCCATTGCCATTGTACCGAGAGCTCCGTACCTTGTATGGGAATCGGAACCAAGAATCATCCTGCCGCAGCCTGCGAGCATCTCTCTCGCATACTGATGAATGACGGCCTGATGGGGCGGAACATACACTCCGCCGTATCTCTTCGCGGCAGACAGTCCGAATACATGGTCATCCTCGTTTATCGTTCCGCCGACGGCACAGAGTGAGTTGTGACAGTTCGTCAGCACATAAGGCACGGGAAACTTCTCTATACCCGAAGCCCTTAGTGTCTGGATTATCCCGACATACGTGATATCATGTGACGTGAGACAGTCAAATTTGATGTTAAGCGCCTCCATGTCACCGGATTTATTGTGCGACTTCAATATCCCGTACGCTATGGTTCCTTTAACAGCTTCTTCTTTTGAGATCGCGGCGGTATCGCTGAACTCCTTACCATTCAAAAGAAAAGCTCCATGACCTTTTACCTTTACAGCGTCGTCAATAACTGACATTTAAACATCCTCCAATTCTAAAAAATCTATATTAACCAATGTAAGTCCCTTGGCCTCCGCCGTAGGAGCCGGATTTTTCGTCCGATCCACAGCATATAATATATCAGCAACATCACCGGGCGCAAGCCTTCCCCTGCCTGCGTCGATCAAGGTTCCTGCTATTATCCGCACCATGTTGTACAGAAATCCGCGTCCTTTTACCGTGATAAAGACCTGCACTCCCTGTCTAGTGACAGCTATATCCGTGATCTCTCTTACAGTAGTGAAAGCCTGTGTATGGACGGAACAGAAGCTTTTGAAATCATGCTCTCCCGTAAGCTTTGAAGCTGCCTCATTCATCCGTCCGATATCAAGATCATACCCCACAAGCATGGAATATCTGGCTCTTAAGGGATCAGCTATCCTCTCATTATCTATCTCGTAACGGTATGTTTTTATCGTTTCCGTATGTCTCGGATGGAAATCCCCCGGAACCTCGATAGCCTTCCTGACTCTTATATCCTGAGGTAATTTAGTATTTAAGGCATCGGGAAAATTCCCGACGGGGATAGATGATACCGTGTCAAATACCGCCGCGTTTCCTAGCGCATGAACCCCGGAATCTGTTCTGGATGTGCCTGTCACCTCCGTTTCAGTCCCGAGAAGTGATGTGAGCGCGACGTCAAGCTTACCTTCAATAGTCTGCGGATCATCCTTTAATCTTGCGAAGCCGTGATAGTCGGTGCCGTCATATGCGACATAGATAAGGATGCGCCTACTCATCCCAGCCTTTCCAATATCCTCTTTCTGTACTTTTTTGCCATGCGCGGGTTCCTTTTTTCCGGACATTGCCTCTAATTTCTCTCCCGTCACATATATACATAAGATTCATGAACCGCTCAAATTCCTGTTTAGATCTGGCATTTATCAAGGACAGTATGACCCCCGAGAAAATACTTACTATACCGATAACCCACAAGGCAGTCAGGACTATAAGGGTCGGGTATCTGGGAACCTCGCCCGTCCTTGAAAACTCTATGACTATGGGGATAAAAAGCGCCACTCCGATAAGTATCGTGACTATACCTATCGCTCCGAAAAAGACCGTCGGCTTATCATCCCTCAGCAGTCTGAATATGGTTTTCAATACCTTATATCCATCCGAGTATGTGGAAAGCTTGGACGGATTATCCGCGTCCCTGTCCTTGTACTCTATGGGAACCTCCATGATCCTGAAGTTATTCTCCAGAGCAAAGATCGTCATCTCGGTCTCTATCTCAAATCCCTTTGAAGAAACAGCAAAGCTCTTCACGAAATCCCTTGAAAAAGCCCTCGCCCCTGTCATGATGTCATTTATCTTCGCATGAAACAGATGATTTATCAGACTGCGTACCAGACGATTCCCAAAACCGTGAAAGCGTCGTTTATTCTCTGTAAAATAGCTTGAAGACAGTCTGTCCCCAATGACCATGTCCGCTTTTCCGTCAAGCACCAGCCGTTGCAGCTTCGGAGCAAAGGAAGCCGGATAGGTATTATCCCCGTCCGCCATGATGTAGCAGTCCGCATCTATTTCCCGGAACATGGTACGGATAACATTGCCCTTGCCCTGCCTGACCTCATATCTGACTATGGCGCCTGCCTCTCTGGCAATATCATCTGTTCCGTCCGTAGAGTTATTGTCATAGACGTAAATATCCGCATCCGGAAGCGTAGATCTGAAATCCTCAACTACGGTCTTTATGGTCTTTGCCTCGTTATAACATGGTATAAGTACTGCAGTCCTCATCTTTATTCTGGTCTCCTGAGATCTATGATTCTCGCTCCATACTCTTCCGCCATTTCTTTGATTTCCTGCTCCGACGGCTCCTTTCCGTTCTCATCAGGCCTTATGATACGGGTCACACCCGGTACCGCGGCGTAGGGGAGCACCTTTGCCCTCAACTGATCCGATGTATGATCCACTATCAATATACTCTCTCCGAACGCGGGAAAGTCGCCTGCGGCATCCATAAACTCCTGCTCTATAGCGTCTATTTCCGCTATCGTGGCGCCAAATTGCTTTTCATATCCGGCCGGGTTCAGTGTTTCCGCCACAAACGGATAGTTTATCGTCAGAGCAAGTAAAAGCATAAATGCCGGCATCACCCATTCAGGCTTAAGCTCCACTGCAAGCAGGAGGAAGAGCGCCTCGTACAGCATGGCTCCGAAATAGGTGGCTATATATCTGTCATAGCTTGAAAGCGACAATGCCTCCCATTCCTCAAAGACAAACAAATATACATATATCATGACGAGAAGATATCCTGCCATTCCCAGAAGGATCACCGTCAGCGACAGTACATCTCTTGTTCCCGTCCGGTTTATTTTAATATGTATTATATACGATATAATAAATAATAACAGTATTATAACACTTGTAAGTCCTATCGCGCTGTCATTTAAGCCGTATGTGAAAAGCTTCAGGATAAACTCTCTGACAGTGGAAAGAGTGTATGCCGGAAATCCCATATGTCCCGAAGACAGATTCCTGTCAAGATTATCGGAAAGATAAGTCGTATTGCCCCTTATCCTGCAAAATATCTTCCATGAAATCCAGAATACGCCTGTAACAAAAGGCAGCAGGGCAAAATGAACCCATGAGGAAAGCTTTTTGATTTCTATGCTCTTTACGAAATAAACCGCAATGCACACCGCGGCGAGAATAAGACTCGTTGTCTTCATCATGGATAAAACCGTAGTGGCGAGAATAATGCGGATATATACGAACCCTTCCTGCGGCTCCTTTCCCGCTGCGGGACGCACATGCTCCATGATATATACCAGCACGCTCCCGAATATTGTCGTCGCAAGGATATCAAGCCCCAGACAGTGTAAGAACTGAAAGGACACAAGAAACGGAAGCATTATACCCGCTGCCACCCTGCATATGTACCTCAGTTTTCCGTCATCACTCCTGCGATGAAGAAATTCCGCAAGCGATACCAGCATCAGAGCCCACAGCACAAAAAACATCATGCCTTCGCTGTAACGGCCGGCAAGCTTAAACAAAAAGAAATCCATTATATAAACCAGAGGAAAATAATCCCTGTAAAATGTACTTGCCATATTTCCCGTAGGAAGTCCATTTACATAGTACATATCTTTGGGAGTGATCGCCCATGAGTGGAAATCGTCAAAATTAGTAACCCGCATATGAAGGCTTAATATCCAAAGTATCACAAGAAGCAACACAAAGATCAGATTCCCGGCTTCCTTGAACGGCGCCAGAAAGTCCATTCTCATAAAAGCCGTGAAATAGAAAACAACCGCAAAGCCCGCTGCCTCGTATATTATAAACAGCGGTATGATATGGCTTATATGCCCGGAAATCCCCAAAAGGTATGCCACCAGCATGAATAAATATACCCCGACGGGGACAGTCTCTATAAGCTTTCTGTTATATTTTTCGGCAAAAAGTAATGATACCATATTATATGGGTGAGACTATACCAATCAGTATTACAAGCGCCAGATAGCAGATAAGGATCACATAAGCCCTTTTATCCCACGCTTTATAGACAAGGGGCTTCATCTTTGTCCTTCCGTCACCCCCGTGATAGCATCTGGCTTCCATCGCCATGGCAAGGTCATTTGCCCTTCTGAATGCCGAGACAAAAAGCGGAACCAGAAGCGGAACCATAGCTCTTGCCCTTTTTATGAGCCCCCCGCTTTCAAAATCGGCTCCCCTGGCCTGCTGTGCTTTCATGATCTTGTCCGTTTCCTCCATAAGTATCGGTATGAAGCGAAGCGCTATGGACATCATCATGGCTATCTCATGCACCGGAAGCTTAAATACTTTCATGAAACCAAGTCCCCGCTCAAGTCCGTCTGTCAGATCATTAGGCGTTGTCGTCAATGTCATGAGCGTGGAACCCAGTATCAGATAGGTTAGCCTTATAGCCGTAAACGCGGCATTTCTGACTCCCTGCTTTGTAATAGTAAATATCCAGAACTGAACCAGGATCTCTCCCGGTGTCAAAAAGAGATTAAATATAACCGTGATCAGCATGATGAACACTATGGCTTTCATGCCCCTTACCATGTAGCTGAAAGGCACTCTGGACAACCGTATCATGCAGATAAGGAAAACCGTCGCAACAGCGTAGCATGCGATCTTTTGTGAAATAAAAAGGGATATGATGAATATCAGGGTTCCGGCCAGCTTAACCCTTGGGTCAAGCCGGTGCAGCCTGGATTCCGTCTGGTAATATTGTCCCAGAGTGATATCCCTAAGCATTCCAGACCGCTCCTATCACTGAGTTTACGGCCTCGGGAACTGTAGTCGCCGTTACGTCCACGTCAAAGCCCCTTCTTAAAAGCTCATGCATTATATAAGTCACCCGCGGCACCGCAAGCCCTATGTCTTCAAGCTCTTTGACATTGGAAAAGATCTCTTTGGGCGTTCCGTCCATATATACCCTGCCCTTTTCCATCACTATGATATGTCCGGCATAATTTGCCACATCCTCCATGGAATGCGAGACAAGCACGACCGTAATGCCCTGTGTGTCGTGCAGCTCTTTCACGAGATCCAGTATCTCGTCCCTGCCCTCGGGATCAAGCCCTGCCGTGGGCTCATCCAGAATAAGCACCTCCGGCTCCATGGCGAGCACGCCGGCTATAGCCACCCTCCGCTTCTGTCCACCCGAAAGATCAAACGGGGAGACGTAGAAAAGATCGTCGGGAAGCTTCACAGCCTTGAGCGCCTGATATGCCGCAAGCTCCGTATCCTTATCTGATTTTCCCAGGTTTTTGGGACCGAAGCAGACATCCTTAAATACATCCTCTTCAAAAAGCTGATGCTCGGGATACTGAAACACGAGCCCCACTCTGCCTCTCAGCGCTTTCATATTATATCCGTCATCATATATATCTTCCCCATTATAATATATATGCCCGGATGTGGCCTTAAGCAGCCCGTCAAGGTGCTGCACGAGCGTCGATTTTCCGGAGCCTGTATGTCCGATAAGCCCGACAAAATCGCCCGTCTTTATCTCAAAGGATACGTCGTCCAGTGCCTTTATCTCATCAGACGTTCCTGTGCTGTATATATAGTTTACATGGTCGAGAATTATAGACTTGTCACCATCGCCAGTTCCCGAGCCACGCACCTGTTGCGTGGCTTCGGAGTTATATCCTTGGTTATTCAGCTCACCGCCCATTGACGAAGTCAATTCTGCATGGCGGTGAGCGTTGCTTTCAGCGGGCAGTGCTCTGGCCGCTGGAAAGCAACGACATAGCTCCGTTACCAGTTCCTTTTCCGTAAGTATTCCGTCAGGAAGCCGGGTCAGCCCCTGCTTCTTTAACTCATAGGCAAGTCTTGTAGCCTGCGGTACGTCAAGGCGAAGCTCCTCAAGCTCCTCGACCCTTGAAAATATCTCCTTTGGCGTTCCGGTCATCTTTATTTCGCCCTGCTGCATTACAAATACCCTGTCAGCGTAGACGACTTCCTCCATATAATGCGTGATAAGGATTATCGTGACCTTCTCGACATCATTAAGCGCTCTCGCAGCCCTTATGACATCATTCCGTCCGGCGGGATCCAGCATCGCCGTAGGCTCATCCATTATAATGCATTCGGGATGCATCGCAACTACGCCCGCGATGGCTACCCTCAGCTTCTGTCCCCCGGAAAGCCGCATAGGAGAATGCTTGCGGTACTCCCACATGCCGAGTATCTTTAGTGATTCCTCAACCCTCGCCCAGATATCCTCAGTCGGTATGCCCATATTCTCCGGGCCGAATCCTACATCTTCCTCAACTATCGAGCCGATTATCTGATTATCCGGATTTTGAAAGATCATGCCGGCTTTCTGCCGGATACTGAGAGTATTTTCCTCATCTGATGTGTTCTTGCCATCGACCAGCACATATCCCTCCGTGGGATACAGAATCGCGTTTATGTGCTTGGCAAGAGTAGATTTGCCGGAGCCGTTTCCGCCGAGTATGGCAATAAACTCTCCCTTTTCCACGGAAAGCTCCACATCATTCAAAGCCCTGTTGATCGAGGACACATTGCCCTCATCATCACGGCGTATATAATCAAAGCTTAGATCATGTGTTTCTACGATAGACATAGTGCGTTAAATATAACGCATTTTGCCGTATAAGTCCAGTCAGTCTAATGCACGTATACGCATTGACAATAGTATCCCCCATATCCTCCCTTGGAATGTAATTTTTCCCTGTATCCGGTCGCCATATAGCCATTTTCCACACCCATTATATTCTGCATATGCAAGGGGGAATTAAACCATGCATTACATACGCTTTCGGCATCCTTATATCCCGCGGCTATATTCTCTCCGGCAAAGCTGTAAGGACAGAGTGCCGTTTTCGCGTATGCACTCCAGCACAACGTCCCGTCAGGCCTGGTATGCGAGTATTCCTTTATAAGCTCTTTCACCCTGACATTGGCGACCTTTCGCCACAGATCCTCCCTTGTGGCAAGCTTATCCAGTCCCCGGGCTTCTCTCTCTTTGTTGCAAATGGAAAGAATCTCGATATTCATTTTCCATGCATCTTCCTCGTCCGGCTCTTCCAGAAGATCCTTTGTATTTAAGCCTGAGTCCTTATACATTTCCTTAAATTCTTTCGTGGACATCAGTTCATTTATCATATGCTCTCTGGTACAGCTATAGTTCAGCTGGTCTTCCCAATACTCCCTCTCCTCCTCGGACGGTCCCCTTGCAAGAAGCGCATAATACAGCATGTCGGCAACCTGCCCGTTATCCCTGTATATACCATAACATACCCTCCCCAGGGTAATGCTCTTTACAACCTCTGAAACGGCATTTCCCGATACCAACTTTTCACTTTGTTTCCTAAGAGCTTTTACACTCGGGTTTTTTACCAGAGGAAACTTGTATAACCGATACACAAGATAAGTGGCAGCGTCTCCGAATTCATCGTAGACTGCCTTTCTCTCATCTTTTTTTTCTATGTATTTTTCAAAATTGGAACGCACCTTTTTTTGAGACATTCCTTCATATTTTATCTCTACGGTTTTTTTTCCGTCTTCCCCTTGCGCAATCGGATTTTCAGTGAAATATGTCCCGTCATCCGAAAACCCTTTTACATCAGCCGGAGTCTGACCGGCTCCCGCATGTATCCCATGCAGTCCCATATGTGGCAGCGTCACGATAAGTACCATGATGATTCCCATGGTTATAATTGCCGAATTCGCCCACTTGTCCACTGTTCCGCTGATTTTATCTCCCCTATTCCCTGTCTTGTTTATCCACCCGCTGTATATCTGAGCCGCCATACATATGGTAATAAGGGAAACCATAAACACCGTGCTAATAACCGATCGATAAAAATAATATGTTGCCAATGTTATGATATACATCACTATATATTCATAGCTTTCAAACCGGCATTTTCTCACAAAAACTGTAAGAAGCATAATAAGCAGTACAATATGGGCGAAGTCTTCCCCGTCATACATGCCAAACGCGAATTTGTCTATGTTATACCCCATGATCCCAAGCTCACCAAACCCTGCGCAGAGCAGAAATACACCAAAAATCGTAACCGTCGCCCCAAGTGCAACTTCAGCGGTTTTCTGTACCGGCTTATGCACCAGTGCCACGGCTATGGCGGGTATATCCCATATTCCTCCGCCTACAAGCGACACTGCCACCAGTACGGCGTATAGTGTTTTCTTTTTCCTGTTTTCTTCCCCGAGTATATTTTTTATGGCGAACAGTCGGATGATGATTTCCACAGCTATGACCGGAATCGTGAGCATATTCAGGAAGTCTTTCCTCTCCTGAACGACCATTGTATTCCCCGACAAAAAGAAGTATGCGATCCAACAGATGAAAGAAGCATACAGTATGAAATCCATGATTTTGTCTTTATATTTATTATTCATTCGCTGATTATACCATACACACTGGCAGGTGCACCAGTTTGTTACTTTACCATTAATAAAAGCCCGGCGCCGTGTTTCACGGGCCGGGTTTTCGTTAGATACTGTTTTTCTGTTATTCAGATAAGTTCGAGGAGCACTTCC
>JAFUWM010000316.1 GCA_017483425.1 Lachnospiraceae bacterium
CGGAAGCCGCGAAGAATGAAAACAAGAATACAAACAAGGAAGTAATGAGCTTTATTAAGCTCATCTATACAACCCTTATAAACAATGAGGTGGATGAGAAATACGCCAATGATCTCGTGGAGGAGATAGAGAAGCTATCAAAGCCCGGCGTTACGATCGATTATCTTTTGTCGAATATCTATCAGAAGCTCATACTGAAGTTTGGTGTAAGCTCCGGGATAAACGAATCGGAGGACGGCGCAAAGGTTGTTTTCTTTTTAGGACCCACGGGTGTAGGGAAGACAACGACGATAGCAAAGCTTGCCTCGGACCTTGCAGTGAACCAGAAAAAGAAGGTGGCATTAGTCACCTCCGATACATACAGGATAAAGGCGGCGGAGCAGCTAAGAACCTACGCCGAGATAATGGATGCTCCTTTCAGGGTCGTATATACGGCTGACGACCTCAAAAACACGCTTGAGGAGTTTAAGGAGCAGGATTTCATATTTGTGGATACTGCGGGATATTCTCCCAGGATAAGGAGAAGCGTGATGAGATGAAGCAGATCCTTGACGCGGCAAAGGAAGTTACGGAGATAGAGACTTATCTCGTGCTGTCGGTTACTACCAAGTACCGTGATCTGCTTGCGATATGCGATATCTATAAGGAAATGGATGATTTCAAGCTTGTATTTACCAAGCTTGACGAGACATCCACCTTTGGAAATATATATAATATAAGGGTCTATACTGGAGCAGAGATATCCTATGTGACTGACGGACAGGATGTTCCGGATGATATAGAGGCGTTTAATCCTCAGAGCATCGTCAGATCCATACTGGGAGGTTAAGGTAATGGATCAGGCGACAAGACTTAGGACTATAATAAAACAGAATCAGGTAGCCCCGGCTCACGCGGCAAGAGTTATCACCGTAACAAGCGGTAAAGGAGGAGTAGGAAAATCAAACGTCTCCATCAATCTTGCCGTGCAGTTCAAAAAGATGGGTCAGCGCGTGATTATCTTTGACGCGGACTTCGGACTTGCAAACATCGAGGTCATGTTTGGTACGGTTCCGAAGAATAACCTTGCGGATCTGATCTATCAGGGAAAAAGCATCAGGGATGTCATAACATGGGGACCCATGGACATCGGGTTTATCTCGGGCGGCAGTGGAATAGCGGGACTTACAAACTTAGGTTCCGATTATATAAATTACCTAGTGACGCAGCTTGCGGATCTCGACAGTATCTCTGATATAATAATCATTGATACCGGCGCGGGGATATCCAACGCGGTGATCGAATTCCTTGTAGCGTCAGGGGAGATTTTGCTTGTAACGACACCGGAGCCTACTTCGATCACGGATTCTTATTCACTGTTAAAGGCGCTTAAAAGGAATCCGAGATTTAACGGGGACACCACACAGGTCAAGGTCATATCAAACAAGGTATCTGACTATAAAGAGGGGGATATCCTTTACAAAAAGCTGAACGCGGTGGTACAGAGATACCTGCATATAGATATGTCATATCTGGGAGCGATCCCGGAGGATGCGGAGCTTTCAAAGGCCGTCATGCAGCAAAGTCCGGTCTGCATATCAAATATGAACGCGAAGTCCGCGAAGGCTTTTGATGATATAGCGAAGACTTTGATGGATATACCGCATGAAAAGCAGGGATTCAGGGCGGGGATGGCCGGTTTCTTTGCCAATATGATAAGAGGAAGATATACTGGATAACTGTATTATTAAGTGAGGTTATATGCTTAGCGATCATGTGATACCGGGTGATAAGGTCGATCTTACGGAAGTAAAGAGTGAGGAAAGGCTCACAAAATCCGGAATAATTGAGAGAAAAACCTATTCCACGAGGGTATTTGATATTCTGTCCGAGGATGAGATAAAGGTCAATATGCCTTTTGTGGACGGTCATATCGTGCTGCTTGAAGTCGGGGATGATTATGATCTGTGCTTTTATTCAGGAAAGGGACTGTATCAGTGCTACGCAAGGATAACGGACAGATATAAGTCAAACAATATGTATGTGCTCACGATGGAGCTTACTTCCCCTTTGAGGAAGTTCCAGCGGAGAGAATATTACAGACTGAACTGCATATTGAACATGAAATGCCGGGAGATGCCTGACAAAGAGCTGAAAGAGCTTGAAGAAATAGGCGGAAACGATGTCAGGTTCATAAATACGGATCTCACCCTTGAGGACGGGGTCATAGTCGATATAAGCGGCGGCGGAGCCAAGTTCATATCGGACAGAAAGTTTGAAAAGGAATCAAAGATACTATTTGTCTTTTCCCTTAACCTTAACGGGAAGTTCACGGAATACTCGGTTATAGGAAAGATAATACTTTCCGAGGAGATCGAGGGAAGGGATAAAGAGTATAAGAACCATGTCCAGTTTGTAAAGATAAAGGACAAGGACAGGGAAGGTATCATCAGATACATCTTTGAGGAAGAACGTAAAATAAGAAGAAAAGCAAGCGGGATTGACGAATAAAGCCCGAAATATAAGCTGTGGAGGTTGAAATGGGTAAAAAAATACTTGTTGTAGATGATTCTGCACTCATGAGGAAGCTTGCCTGTGATATAATCAATAAGGATGGCAGATATGACACGCCGGAAACATGTCGTAACGGCGAGGAAGCTCTGGACAAGGTAAAAACGAATAAGTATGACGCCATAGTCCTTGACGTATATATGCCGGTTATGGACGGTCTGGAATTCTTAAGGCAGATCAAGAAGGAAGGACTGAAAGAGAGAGTCATGATGTTTTCCACGACAACCGGAGAGGGAACATCACAGACTATCGAAGCTCTTGATCTTGGAGCGATTGATTTTATCAAGAAGCCGGATAAGTACAAGGATACCTCGGGGGAGGACTTCGCGAAAGAATTCTTAAGGATTCTTGAGGTTGTAGCTCAGGCCGGAGGACATCATCTGACGGTATCGCACAGCGCGGCTCATAAGGAGCGCGTTGCTGCAAAGGGCGCGGAGTCCGTTACTTTACGGCCTTCCGTAAAGATCAGCGGGGAAAAGATCGTCGCAATAGCAAGCTCTACAGGCGGTCCCAGGGCTTTGCTTTCAGTCATACCTCTTTTGCCTAAGAATCTGAATGCCCCTGTCATACTTGTGCAGCATATGCCGGCCGGATTCACCAAATCCCTTGCGGAGAGACTTGATTCACTGGGACCTATCAGCGTTAAAGAGGCTGAAGAAGGTGATCTTCTAGAGAAGGGTACGGTCTATATTGCTCCGGGCGGAAAGCATATGAAGGTCGGAAAGTCGGGTTCGCACGTAAGGATATACTTCGGAGACGAACCTCACAGGGAGGGCGTGAAGCCTTGCGCCAACTATATGTATGAAACCCTTGTTGATACCGATTATGCTGAGGTGTGCTGTGTAGTACTCACAGGAATGGGTATGGACGGAACCGAGGGCATCAAAAACCTTGAAAAGAGAAAGAAGCTTCATATCATATCCCAGGATGAGGCAACCTGCGCCGTATACGGTATGCCAAAGGCTATAGCGCAGACCGGGCTTGTGAATGAGGTTCTTCCCCTGGACAAGATAGCGGCAGCCATCACTAAAGAAATAGGTACTAGATAAGTACTAATATAAGCAGCAGGCGAAAAGGAGGATTTCAAATGGATACAAGTCAGTATCTGGGCATTTTCTTGGATGAAGCCAGAGAGCATATCCAGAGCCTCTCGGATCAGATGATGATCCTTGAGCAGGAGCCTGAGAATCAGGACGCCATAAGCGAGATTTTCAGGGCAGCGCACTCGTTGAAGGGTATGGCAGGTACTATGGGGTACAAGAGACTGCAGCACCTTACGCATGTTACGGAGGACTGCTTCTCGGATATCAGATCCGGCTCCATGAAAGTCACAAGCGAACTCATGGATGTTCTTTTTCAGGCACTCGACGCTATAGAAGGATATGTAAATTCCATTCAGGAGACTACTGACGAAGGCGACGATGATAATGAAAATGTAGTAAATGAGATCAACCGCATAAGGACAGCGGAAACAGGCAAGGGTGACGATTCCGCTCCCGCAAAGGAGGAAAAAGCTGAAGAGGCACCGGCAGAGGCCGCGCCGTCCGGAGGAGCGCCTGCGGGCGAAAAGGCTCTGTACTTGAATATGAAGCTTGATGATTCCGCGAAGGATGTCATGAAGGACGCGATCGCAAGCGGAAAGCATGCTCTGGGCTTTACGGTATATATAGAGGAGTCATGTCTGCTTAAAGCCGCAAGGGCATTCCTTGTGATAAAGGCTCTTGAGGATATGGGTGATATAGTTGCCACGGATCCTTCGACCCAGGATATAGAGGACGAGAAATTTGAGTTTAATTTCAGCCTGTTTACCATATGTGATGAAGAGCTGGACAAGGCTAAAGAAGCCATGCTTGCAGTATCAGAGATCGCGGAGGTGGTCGGTGAGGAGTTTAACGAAACTTCCATTGATACGATAGGTGCCGGTGCGGCAAAGGCGACTGATGATACGCAGGCAGCAGAG
>JAFUWM010000317.1 GCA_017483425.1 Lachnospiraceae bacterium
AGGACTGCTTTAATCCGGAGACCTGGGATTTTAATTTCGGGGAAGAGTATACAAAACAGACCGAGGATTTTATAATAGAAACTCTTAAGCCGGAATATATAAAAGGGCTTACCATACTCGGCGGAGAGCCTATGGAGCCTGCGAACCAGCCTGATGTACGGGCGCTTGTAATGCGGGTGAAAAGGGAGATCCCGGGGGCGGATATATGGATATACTCCGGTTACAGGATAGAGGAGCTTACGGATCCGGATAATAAACGCTGCCATACCGGGGATACCATGCCAATATTGCAAAACACGGATATTCTGGTAGACGGAGAGTTTCATATAGAAGAGAAGAATATAATGCTGAGATTCCGCGGGTCTGCCAATCAGCGTATAATAGATGTGCCTGAAACTCTTAAAAGGTATGCGTCAGGGGGAACAGCCGCGGTTTTAGCGGACAGATATATGTAAGAGAAAGATCAATTATTAAGTTTAAGGAGGATTTCTGATTTATGAAAGTATTGGTTATCAACTGCGGGTCATCATCACTGAAGTACAGGCTTATAGAGACGGATACGAAAGAAGTCATCTGTAAAGGCCTGTGTGAAAGGATAGGCATAGGCGGGGGACATTTCAAATATGAGGTAGTCGGATCGGACAGGGGATATGAGAAGGATGTGGAGTTCCCCGATCATAATACCGCAGTCGATACTCTTATAAAGGCGATCACAGATCCTGAGGCCGGAGTGGTAAAGGACGTGTCTGAGATAGGAGCGGTCGGACACAGGATAGTACACGGCGGGGATAAGTTTACCGAGGCGACATATATCACTGATGACGTGATGTCCGTTATAGACGAATGCAGCGATCTGGCGCCGCTTCATAATCCCGCCAATATTCAGGGGATCAGGTCATGCCGCAAGGTCATGCCGGATACTGCCATGGTAGGTGTTTTTGATACGGCGTTTCATCAGACGCTGCCCGAAGAGGCTTATCTTTACGGCATACCGTATGAATATTATGAAAAGTACGGCATCCGGAAGTTCGGCTTCCATGGCATGAGCCATGATTATGTGTCAAAAGAGACAGCGGCTATAATGGGAAAGGAATTAAAGGATGTTAAGACTATAGTATGTCATCTCGGAAACGGGGCATCCATCACGGCAGTGGACGGCGGAAAGTCAATAGATACATCCATGGGATATACACCGCTTGACGGTATCATAATGGGTACGAGGTGCGGCTCTCTTGATCCGGAGATAGTTCATGCCCTTGTTGAAAAGACAGGCAAGAGTCTGGATGAAGTCATGCATATCCTGAATTTTGAATCGGGTGTATACGGGCTTTCCGGCTACATGTCATCCGATATGAGAGATATAAGGGATGCATATAACAAAGGAGACAAAGCGGCTATCAGGGCGTATGATACGTACATTTACGTGATAGTTAAGTATATAGGCGCGTATATGGCGGCTCTTGGCGGAGCGGACGCAATCACGTTCACGGCAGGCATCGGAGAGAACTCATCATCCTTAAGGCGTCATGTGTGTGAAAGGCTTAAAGGGCTTGGCGTGGAGCTTGATGATGAAGCGAACGAGAACGGGAAGGGCGCGCGCATGATATCTACGGCAGATTCCAGGGTAAAAGTCTATACTATACCTACGGATGAGGAGATGTCGATCGCGTTATCAACTGTGGAAGTCCTTAAAAAGCTGGGTAAGGCGTGACCTGACCATGAGTGATAAAAAACCGCAGCTTACCGGATCGGACGTGGAAAAAATAGAAGCGGAGATAGGTGACCGGAAGCTTGTAAAAAGACCTGTGCTCATTGCCGCGGTACAGGAAGCAAGGGCGCAGGGAGACCTGTCCGAGAATTTTGAATACTATGCCGCAAAGAAAGCCAAGAATGAGAATGAAAGCCGGATCCGGTATTTGGAGCGCATGCTGAGGATGGCTACCATCATTCCGGACAGCTCAAAGGATGATGAAGTCGGGCTTAATAATAAGGTCGTCCTGTATTTTGAGGAGGACGACGAAGAGCAGGAGTATAAGGTTGTGACATCAATACGGGGAAACTCGCTGGAGAACCGTATAAGCAACGAATCTCCTATAGGCAGAGCGATAATCGGGCACAAAGTGGGCGACAGGGTCAGCATAAAGGTTAACGACAGCTATTCGTATTATGTGCAGATCCGTGCTATCGACAAGACGCCTGCGGATGACGATGAGATCAAAAAGTTTTAGCTTATGAGGTGGCAAGCATTGCCTCGAGAGAGGATATGATGCTGTCCTTTAAGAGAGAGTCGATACTTTTTGCAGACTCTATAAGACCTGAGATTTTTTCGGTATGACCTTCTTCTTTGTAGATAGAGGCGAGCATCAGGTAGTTCTTTTTTGAGTCGGTGCCGATGGAAATGCCGTATTCAAGGAGCTTCCGGGCTTCGACAAGATGCTGGCTGTTCATGTAGTCGGCCGAGAGATAGGCTATAGCCTGTACAAGCTTTGTATAATTGCCGTCTGCGGCAGAGAGGATGTTTATATTCGGGGCACCGTACTCGAGTTTGAGATCGGTATTTGTTATGCCCGTAAGGTTGAGTATCTGCTTATCGGACATGGAACGTATAATATCCTGACGCTCCTTTGTCTCTTCACTGTCGGTGGGGACATCAAGGGGGAGTTCGGATACAGGTACCTTTATATAAGGAAGACCGGAAATATCCTTGCGGGGGGTCAGATTTGCCTGACGCTCCCGCTCCATAAATTCAGCATCGGGATCATTTTTCGGTTTTCTGTTTACTATCATCTTGAAAACTACGCTGAATGCGATTATTATGATAGGAACTGTAAAATGCATGTTACTCCTTTTTATGTTTATGGGGTTAACCAAAATAGTGAGGTAAGCTTATGTTTTTTCAAATGTTTCAGGGCAAGCGAAATAAGAAAATGACAGGGATAATAATCATAGTTGTTGTAGCGGCTATGATACTTGTGCCTCTTATTCTAGGCCTGCTTGGTTTTTAATCAGTATAAGTCAGAGCGGATCAAACCGCAAGATATACGAGGTTGTGAAATAGGATGAGAAAAAAAATCATATCGGTCATTTTAGCCGGACTGCTTGCGGTATCAGGCTCCATGCCGGCATTTGGTATGTCAATATTGGATGCTACGATAAACGCGGGCGCTGACAGGGTAAACAGCACAAGTGAGTCTGAAGCGGACAGTGAGGAAACGGAAACCCGGAAAATGTCGGCTGTACAGTTCCGAAATCAGCTATAGGATCAGGATCGGGAACTATAAACGAGGGCGTTTACGCCGGTTCTATCG
>JAFUWM010000318.1 GCA_017483425.1 Lachnospiraceae bacterium
ATGGACCGTGGCGAGGTTATGGAGCGCGGCACCCATGAAGAGCTTTTTGCAAAGGGCGGCCTCTACACGCAGCTCATAACAAGCGAATGAGGAGTTAAAGGACAGTAATGGCCGGTTGGTTTGACGAGCAGATACAGCAGAGAAAAATAAATGACAAGACCCAGTTTGAGGGGTCTTTTGCGCATATGGCGTCTGCCGTTATGGGGCGTGGTGTTTATACGGCGTATGCGGATAACAGCATGCTTGCGAGGAATGCCATTGAAGCCGTGCTGAAATCATTTCATCTTAAAGCCGGCAAGGTTCCTGACAGGGTTTTAGATCCCGAGGAGCAGATGGAATACATGCTCAGACCCCATGGCATAATGCACAGACGGGTGAAACTTACCAGCGGCTGGTATAAGGATGCTTTCGGTCCCATGATAGCGGTGAGAAAGGATGACGGAACCTTTGTTGCGCTGCTTCAGGGAAACGGTTCTGACTATACGTTCTTTGATACTCATGAGGGGATACAGAGAAGAGTTGACGCCCGGAGCGAAGGGATCTTTGAGGAGGAGGCACTGTGTTTTTACAGGCCGATGCCGTTAAAATCCATGAGCATGAAGGACATGATGCAGTATATAATGAAGACTGTATCTTTCAGGGATCAGGCGATGCTGATCATTGCAACCGCCTTAGTGACGCTTGTAGGGACTCTGATGCCCAGATTCCAGAATATCCTGCTGTCAAAGGTGCTTACGGATGGTAATAACAGGGTATTGATAGCTGCCGGTAGCTTTTT
Organism: Lachnospiraceae bacterium; assembly: GCA_017483425.1. GTDB lineage: Bacteria > Bacillota > Clostridia > Lachnospirales > Lachnospiraceae > NK4A144. The sequence goes on from JAFUWM010000318.1 coordinate 779, forward strand.
TATCACATTTTCAATATCGCTAACGCTGTTTTCCGTCGTGAAGACAATGATACTTAACCGTATCATGACAAAGACGCAGTTTTCGGTGGAGGCGGCGGTAATGATGAGAGTTCTTTCGATGCCGGCGGATTTCTTTCATGATTACGGTACCGGCGAGCTCGCGCAGCGTGTTCAGTATATGGGAAGTTTGAGCCGGAGCATCATGACCGTGATCTATTCAACGGGTCTTACTGCACTGATGTCACTGATCTATATAGTACAGATAAGAAGCTTTGCCCCGGTTCTCATGTGGCCGGCCATAGGCATTATCCTCGTGACCATAGGCGTAACGGTTATACTTTCTTTTCTCTCACTTAACTTAGCAAGGCAGAGAATGGAAAAGGAGGCAAAGGTTAGCAGTCTGTCCTATGCGATTATTTCGGGGCTGCAGAAGATTAAGCTTTCGGGCTCCGAGAAAAGGGCTTTTGCAAAATGGGCAGACAGCTATGCGGAGACCGCGGCGTTGGAATACGATCTCCCGTGGTATCTGCGTCTGACTGCGACTATCCCTGCGGCGATCGGTCTTGTCGGCACGGTTATACTTTATGGCTTGTCTATAGGTTCAGGGATATCGGCTGCGGATTATTTTTCATTTAATACGGCGTATGCTATGGTTATGGGAGCCTTTCAGTCGCTTGCGGGCATAGCGCTTACGATAGCCCAGATAAAGGCGATCCTTGATATGGCACGGCCTATAATGGAGAGTGAACCGGAGATATCCGGAGATAAGGCAGTCGTCTCCCATATATCTGGAGGTATAGAGCTTGCTCATGTGTCATTCAGATATAATGAAGGGGCTCCGCTCGTCGTTAACGATATGAACCTCAAGATCCGTCCCGGCCAGTATGTGGCTTTGGTGGGGCGTACCGGTTGCGGCAAATCCACGCTTATGAGGCTGCTGCTGGGGTTTGAAAAGCCTGAAAAGGGTGCGATTTACTATGATGGCAGGGATATAAAGAAGCTTGACATGAAATCTCTCAGACGGCGGATAGGTGTTGTAATGCAGAACGGACGCCTTATAGCGGGAAGTATTTTTGAGAATGTGGCCATAGCAAGTCCTAATCTTACGATGGAGGAAGCCTGGGAGGCCTGTGAGAAAGCGGGAATAGCAGAGGATATACGCCAGATGCCCATGGGGATGCATACCATGGTTTCGGAGGGAAGCGGAGGCATTTCCGGCGGACAGCGGCAGAGGCTTATGATCGCAAGGGCTATAGCTGGAAAGCCCAGGATACTTATGTTTGATGAGGCGACCTCTGCTCTTGATAATAAAACTCAGAAGCAGGTTACGGAAGCTCTTGACGCGCTTAAGTGTACAAGGATTGTGATCGCTCACAGGCTATCTACCATACGCCAGTGCGACAGGATACTCGTGCTTGAGGGGGGAAAGATAATCGGGGACGG
>JAFUWM010000319.1 GCA_017483425.1 Lachnospiraceae bacterium
ATCTATGGGCTTTCCTATATGAATGAGTTTATTGGGCGTCTCCTGCATCCCCTCCTCGTCCATGAGCATTTCTTCAAAAAGCTTTTCTCCGGGTCTGAGCCCCGTGAACTTTATCTCGATATCCTCACCGGGCACAAAGCCGGACAGTCTTATAAGATTCTTTGCAAGATCCAGTATCTTCACCGGCTCGCCCATATCGAGCACAAATATCTCTCCGCCCTTCGCATAGGCTCCTGCCTGAAGCACGAGAGAGACCGCCTCCGGGATCGTCATGAAATACCTGATTATGCGGGGATCGGTCACGGTTACCGGTCCTCCCGCCTCTATCTGCTTATTAAACAGAGGAATGACGGAGCCCGACGAGCCGAGCACGTTTCCGAACCTTACCGCCACAAAAGATGTCGAGCCCTTTTTATCATATGACTGGACTATCATTTCACAAATACGCTTCGTCGCTCCCATGATATTCGTAGGATTCACTGCTTTATCTGTAGAGATCAGCACGAACTTCTCCGCATTGTATTTAAGAGCCGCCTCGCAGACCTTCCATGTACCCATGACATTATTCTTTATCGCTTCGTTCGGTGATATCTCCATAAGCGGCACATGCTTATGCGCGGCCGCATGGTAGACTATCTCGGGACGGTATTTCTCAAATACATCCTCAACTCTTGCCGTATTTCTCACAGAGCCTATCAGCACAAGCAGGTGATCGGTGCAGAAATCAGGATACTTCATACGAAGCTCCTGCTGTATGTCATAGGCATTGTTTTCATAGATGTCAAAGATTATCAGGAGCTTCGGCTGATGAGTGACTATCTGTCTGCATAACTCGGAGCCGATCGTGCCCCCGCCACCCGTCACGAGGACGGTCTTGCCTTTCACGTATCCCATTATCGAGTCTATGTCTATCTGAACCGGATCACGTCCCAAAAGGTCTGTCACGTCAACCTTTCTTAACTGCGATACCGAAACTTCTCCGTTGACCAGCTGATATATCCCCGGCAGCATTTTAAGAGCGCATTTTGTCTCCTGACATATATCAAGTATCTCTTTTATGTCTTTTTTGGGCGCGGCAGGAAGCGCCACTATGATCTCATCAATATTGTATCTGCCCACAGCCTCCATGATGTCGTATCTGCCGCCTACGACTTTCACCCCATGGATATACGCTCCTCTTTTTGTCGGACTGTCATCTATGACGCAGCATACCGCTTTTTGGATGTATTTGCTGGTATTCATCTCCCTGATGATGGAATTTCCCGCTTCACCCGCTCCTATGACCATGACGTTTACATTACGGGCATTCTCGGATCTCTTCATCACAAAGGTTCTGAAAAGCCTGTATGCGAACCTTGATATCGTGACAAGTATCACAAGCCATACGGTATACATGAAGTAATAACTTCTGGGCATACCATACCTGAATATGAACTGCATCCCGATAAACTGGACTACACCGCTTGAAAGGCAGGCTCCGACGAGAGCCCCCATCTCTGTCACTCCCGCATAGGACCAGAGGCTGTGATACATGCGGAATAAATAAAAGATTATGACTGTTGAAATAATAGCAACCGGCAGATAGTTCCAGATATTATCTATCCATTTGTCCGCGTCATAGGTTGATATAAGCTCAGCATAGCTCATATCAAAGCGCATAAGAAGTCCAAGCGCCGAAGATGCCGCCACCGCCAGAATATCATATAAAATAAGCCCGGCACGCCTTACTGAAAGCCGCCGGTTTGATCTGTTAACGTTCATCGATCAGGACTGATCTTTCATGCTCCAAATGTAGTATTTTTAACACTTGATTTTACCATATTTAGTAATACCTGGCAACAAACGAAGCCCGTCTCCCTGTCCCCCTATAAACCGGCTATAAGCAGGAAGCTCATAAAGATGACACTGTAGGGCGGGACTGTGAAGAAATTCTCAAAATAAGACGTAAACATCATCGCAAAAGCCGCTGGGATCGCAATGCGTCGGATCTGATTTAATTTATGTAAACCAACCCCCGAATCTGTTTTGCCGCTGATAAACATCCTGCCAAACGTCCGCCACAGCATTATAACCACCAGAGTAAATACCGGGATCCCGTGGACAACCAGGATATCAAACATCCCGTTATGCACTTCAAATATCTCAAAGCTCTCCAACTGATACGCAGATCCGATCCCGGCTGCGGGGGATTGCAGGAATGCTCTCCACAGCTCCCTCCATATCGCCTGTCTTCCCGAGAATATATCCTTATAAAGCAAAGTGATATCTCCAAATACCGAAGCCAGTCTGATATATACCGCCGTGAATAATACCGCGCCAATGGAGGCCAGCATGAATATCAGTCTATAGAGCCATCTGCAAGTTGACATAAATCCATATGTCAGATATATCACCGCAAAGACTGCCATTCCAAACATCGCTGTCCGCGAATGATAAAGCATGGATAAGATAAATCCCGTCAGGAAAATCATAAACTCGATAAAGCCCTTGTATTTTATGTCAACTAAATCTGTTTCGCTTATCATTTCTATAAGCAGCATTCCGAAAAAAGCCATGAGCATGAATGCAAAGCCCGCCATATTGAAGTTATATGACCAGCGGACATGTGAGTACCATAGTATCACCGGACAGGCGCCCGCAAACGCAATATACATAGCTGTCTTTTCTGAAAATCTTAACCGTCCTGACATGTAGCAGATGAGCGCCAGATCGGACGGTATGAGCACAGCTCCAAAGCCGGAATGTGAAAGAACCGCGCAGATCACGGATAATACTACTGTTAAAACTGTACATAGCAGATCTGTATCCTTATTCTTCAGATCCTCAGCCAGATAAGGCAGCGCCAGTATTCCCAGAACCGCAAATATAATAAGTGAAGCGTACCGTACCGTGAAAGCATATACATCCTGGTTAATAAAGGAAGTTGCTACAAGATAGGAAAAAAGAGCGCAGAATATGAAGTTTCCCTTATCCCGTATTGTCTGCACCGGTCACCCCTTTCTTATCCGTCTGACAAGACCTGCTGCCTGATCCCTGTATAATATGATAAGCAGCATAAAAAACACCGCATCCGCCGCGTATGTCCAGCCATAAGATGACAGCGCCGTGATCCCTGCATCCGCGTTGGTTGCCAGGTTTCCTCCGGCTAATCCCGGATACATTGTGATCAACCCCGCCGTCAATATCAAAACATATCCCAGCATATCTCGTTTTATGTCAACCGCAAGACAAATATGCTTACGGGTGAGCATATAGGCTATAGCAAACATTGTGAAGTATGATATCAGTGTAGCGTAAGCGGCTCCTATCGCGCCAAATAAACGAATTCCCGCATAGTTCAGAATTATGTTAACTAATGCGCCCACCCCTGTTGCGATCCCCATACTCCGTCCGTCCTTGTATGCCAGGCATATCGAGCCCAGATAGCCCTCAAGAGCCCCGAAGATCACAGATATGAGCAGTGGCGGAACTATGACCCAGGCCTCAAAGAACCCCTTTCTGAACATGAACATCGCAAGGGGTCTAAGTATAATCAATATAGCGCAGCATCCGGTTAACATAACTGCATTATATAATTCATACAGATTTCCAAAAAAGCTTCCGCTGTCCTCTTCCTTATAGGATTTGGTCGCAGACATCTGGAAGCTCTGCGCGAAGATCCGCTGAAATACCATAAGGATCGCGGGTATCTTATACGCAACCCCGTATATACCGTTCTGCACTGATCCCAGCATGAAGAGGATAAAGTAACGGTCAAGCGCGTTATTTACCCAGGATGCTGTGGAATAAAGGAGCATTCCTCTGCCGTA
>JAFUWM010000320.1 GCA_017483425.1 Lachnospiraceae bacterium
ATAAGGTTAAAAATGTATTCTTCGCCGTTTTTTGCGGTATATACAGTTCGGACGGCCTGGGATTTTATGGTTATTCCCCTCTCACGCTCCAGATCCATGTTATCCAGAACCTGATCCTGCATCTCTCTTTCCGTGAGCAGTCCGGTTTTTTCAAGTATCCTGTCCGCGAGCGTGGATTTGCCGTGATCGATATGCGCTATTATGCAAAAATTTCTGATGTGATCCTGACTGATGTCCATTGACTTTCCTTATATGCTCTTTGCATATTTTGAGTATAATTAGATGCGTCATTTGTATCCGGTGCCGGATAATGACGCATCTGTGAATTCAGACAGGCAAGCTGTCAAGATTATTACTGTAACTTGTTTACAGCCTTTGAAAGACGTGAAACCTTTCTTGAAACCGTTCCCTTGTGATATACACCCTTTGAGCCTGCCTTCTCTATGGTTGAGATAGCCGCCTTAAGAGCCTCTGCAGCCGCCTCTTTGTCTGATGCCTCGATAGCGGCATAAACCTTCTTGAACGCTGTCTTCACTCCGGAACGAACGGACTTATTTCTCTCCGCTCTCTTTGCGCTTGTAAGTATTCTCTTCTTTGCTGATTTGATATTTGCCATTTTTCTCTCCTGATTAAAAATCTTCTTCCTTGTATTATTGATCTATTTTCAAAGATACCGGTGAACAGTTGACACGGCAGTCACCGATGATCCCGTTTGCACACACCCGAATATTATAATTACAGTCAAAAGCGTTGTCAACCTTAAAGTTTATCAAGTACAGGCGGGATGTTTGCTTCGGCGTCCTCAAAGTCAAAATTCTCGATCATGCGTACAATGTCCCAGACATCAGTGTCGATAACCTCATCGCCGTATGATGTATTCTTAAGCTCCGCCGCGATATCCGCCGCGCCGTCAAAATCCATGTCCTCAAGGCATGACTTCATTTCGTTAAGCTTTGAAATAAGCTCATCCTTTGATAGTATTTCACCTCCGGGACTCGCCCCCGCCGCAGTGTCACCGCCGCCCAGAAGATCGCTTATGGAGTCCGCAACCGTCCTGTACATAGGGATTATATTGGGATGCTCACGATCTATACTTGCCCAGTCACCGTTCTTTGAGTAATCTTCAAGCTCCTTCGCCTTGTCCGAGAGCTTATTCGCTCCCACATATCTTGCCGAGCTTTTAAGTCCGTGTACGGTTATCCTGTAGTTTTCAAGATCTCTCGCGTCATAGTACTGCTGGGCTTCCGACATTGAGTCGGACTCAAGGAAAGTCGCAAGAAGCTCCCTGTATACCTCCTTGCTTCCCCCGACATTTACTATTGCCTGATCGGGTTCCATATCCTGAAGCACTGAGAAATCATAGATATCCTTAGGAGTATTGCCCTCTCCCGTCTTCTCCGCCTTATCTTCCCTTACGGAAGGATCCTCCCATGATTTATCCCATATGGGCGTTTCCTTATACTTATCCGGTATCCACCTTGACATGACTTCAGCAAGCGTAGTGAGCTTTATGGGCTTTGAAATATAATCGTCCATACCGGATGATAAGAAAAGCTTCCTTGCTCCCTTGACCGCGTTTGCGGTAAGCGCGACTACCGGAACATCCGCCGCGCCCTCGACATTGAGTCTTCTCAGATGATTGACGCACTCTATACCGTCCATCTTCGGCATCATATGATCCATGAATATAATGTCGAAATCATGCTCGCTGAAATAGATGTTCAGGGCTTCGTCACCTGACATTGCCGTCGTGATCTGCGGATGGTACTGCCCTATGAGACCTTTTGCGACATCAAGATTCACCTTGTTGTCATCAACTATCAAAACCTTGGCTCTCGGACAGATGAA